>NZ_JBALOP010000005.1:0-52307 GCF_036962685.1 Bacillus sp. JJ1566
GGTTGGTCTTTTTTTTGATTCAAAACCGGGAGGTTTTGTATAAACAAAGGTCTACAAACTGAGTTAAAATGATAATAATAAAGGGTTGGGTTTTGAGGAGCGAAGAGTTCAAGGAAGCAAGGGAGCGACAACCGGAATGTACTGTGTACATGAGGATTGGAGAGAGCGCAGCTGACGCAGAAATCTGACGCTGGTAGTTGGGACTTTGTCCCTGTGAGAGTAGGACGTCGCTAGGCAAACAGAAGATCAACCGATATGGTTGGTCTTTTTTGTTTGTATTTTTATAGGTAAGTGTTTTTGTTTGTTCCAGATTTGAGGTTGGGCTGGGAAAAAGAGGAATGCAAAGCTCTGATTCGTGCCTCTTTTGCAGTTAAATTAATGGAAAGAGTAACGCAAAGTCCTCATTCGTTACCGTTTAGTGATCAAGGCGTGAAGAATGGGAACGCAAGCAAGTGAATCGTGCCACTTTTGATTTTAATACGAGGAAAAGGGGTACGTAAACCGCAAGAATCACTCTTAATGTAAAATAGCATTTTAAAACAACTGCAATATTAGTCCAATCATAAAAATATTTAAAAGCTTTTTATACTAAGACATACACAAACTAGCTCCTGAACTTCATAGATTAATAAATAAGTTAAATTACAACTGTTTGTTATTTTTACAATTGTGTATACATTTCAATGAATCCGGGCAAAATATGTGTATGGAGGTGGAGGCAGTGAGTTCACTCGCAAATAGAAACCAATATGGGGAAACGTGTATTATATGTGAGCAGGAGAAAAAGAGAGGCATACACCTTTATACAAGATTCATTTGTTTGGATTGTGAGCAAGATATCATCCGTACGGAAACAAATGATCCAAAGTATCAATTTTATTTAGATCGTCTTAAAAAGGTTTCAACACCAGAGATATATTCATAGTTTCAAACCGCTTGGCATTGCTTTCGCGTTAGGTGCAATCTCAAGTTGTTTTCGGGCCTAGTAGTATAGGTCCCTTTTTTTGTTTTATAATAAGGTAAATACATAAGGAAGGTTATACATAACTATGAATCAAGAAAAAACACCTTTGTTTGATGCGCTGGCCCAACATGCGCTGAGGAGACCTCAATCGATGCATGTACCAGGACATAAATATGGACAAGTATTCCCAAGTAAGGGGTATCCCTATTTTCATAACATATTAGAAATCGATGCAACAGAATTGACTGGACTCGATGATCTCCACCATCCTGAAGGGGCGATTTTAGAAGCAGAACAATTAGTGGCAGATTTATATGGAGTCGAAAAGAGCTACTTTTTAGTGAATGGTTCGACTGTGGGAAACTTAGCAATGATCCTTGCAGCGTGTTCTGAAAATGATACTGTTCTTGTGCAACGAAATTCTCATAAATCAATTTTAAATGGGTTAAAGATGGCGGGGGCTCAGCCTATTTTTCTTCATCCTACGTATGATAGTGAAGCGCAGGTTCCCTCCTATGTTTCCTTTAAAACGGTAAAAGAGGCATTTGATACATACCAAAATATAAAGGCTGTTATTTTAACAAGCCCTAATTATTATGGAATGGTGAATCAAAATGAATTAGCTCATATTATTGCGTATGTTCATAAGAAGAAAGCGGCAGTTTTAATCGATGAAGCGCATGGAGCCCATTTTATGCTAGAGGGCTTCCCTTCTTCTGCTGTTTCTTTAGGTGCAGATATTGTGGTGCATTCTGCGCATAAGACTCTCCCAGCGATGACAATGGGCTCTTTATTACATGTAAATAGTAATCTCATTAAAAAAGAAGAGGTTGAGTCGTATCTTCAGATTTTGCAATCGAGTAGTCCATCCTATCCGATTATGGCTTCACTGGATCTTGCAAGGCATTATCTTGCTGCTGTGAAGGGAACAGGTACGAACCAAATCATTGAAAAAATTACCGCTTTAATTCAAAAGCTTGAAGCAATACCACAAATAAAAGTCGTGAAGTCAAAAAATCAAGACGTCCAAACAGACCTATTAAAACTTACTATCCAATCGCAATGTGAGCTAAATGGATATGAGCTACAAAGCTGCTTTGAAAAAGAAGGTCTTTTTACAGAAATGTCTGACCCAAATAATGTGCTTTTTGTGTTGCCATTATCTGATACATTTGATGCTGATGAAATTTATAATAAAATAAGTCGCTCTATTAAGGAATATACGTCGATTAAACGTAAATTTGTTGATTTACATGAGGACGGAAAGAGGGTTTCCACCCTTGCTCTTTGCTTTAATGAAATAAAAGGGTACAATAAAAAGGTTGTTTCCTTTAAAGATTCGATTGGAAACATTTCCGGAGAAATGATTATACCGTATCCCCCTGGAATTCCTGTCCTTATGGAAGGAGAACGTGTAACGGAACGACACGTTGAAATTCTTACCGCGTATTTGGAGACAGGGGCACATTTCCAAGGCGGGGATGTGAAGGGAAAAAATATAAAGATATTAGACATGTAAGGGGCTTGAACAAAAAGTGGCAGGTTATTTTATTACATTTGAAGGTCCTGAGGGTGCGGGCAAAACAACCGTATTAGGAATTCTTCAAGATGAGCTTTCAAAAAAAGGATATGATGTCATTTCCACAAGAGAACCAGGTGGAATTGATATAGCAGAACAAATTCGTTCTGTCATTTTAGATAAGAACAATACGAAAATGGATGGGCGCACTGAGGCACTTTTATATGCAGCTTCTCGCCGTCAGCATTTAGTCGAGAAGGTCATTCCGGCATTAGAAGAGGGAAAAATTGTCTTGTGTGACCGATTTGTTGATAGCTCTTTGGCATATCAGGGCTATGCGCGTGAACTAGGGATAGATGAGGTTTTATCCATTAATGAATTTGCGATTAATGGACTTATGCCTTCATTAACGCTTTTCTTTGATATCCAGCCTGAAAAAGGGTTAACAAGAATTAAGAAGAACGATGAAAGAGAAGTCAACCGCCTTGACCTGGAGCAGCTCTCCTTTCATCAAAAGGTGCATAAAGGATATGTAATGGTTGCAGATCGCTTTAAAGACAGATTTCACACCATTAATGCCGAAAATCCACTCGAACAAGTGACGAAAGAAGCACTTGAAATCATTGAAAAACATTTGAATAAAGGCTAATCATGTGAATTACCTCAAAAGTCTGATGATTTTTGAGGTTTTTCTTTTCGTTCTGGCTATACTTGGTATAGAATAAAGACAACTATGGACATTCGCACATATAGTTACCAAATTTCGTAATATGAAGGAACACGTAAAAGTGATAAAATAAAGGGAGGCAAAACGATGAAGCTAGTTGTTGCAGTTGTGCAGGATAAGGACAGTAACCGTTTGTCACAGGCATTAGTTGAACATAATTTTAGAGCAACAAAGCTTGCTACAACAGGTGGATTTCTAAAATCAGGCAATACGACGTTCCTTGTAGGAACTGAGGACATCCGTGTCAATAAATTAATGGATATCATCAGGGATAATTGCAAACATCGGGAGCAAATGATTGCCCCTGTTTCACCAATGGGTGGAAATGCAGATTCCTTTGTTCCATTCCCAGTAAAGGTAGAAGTAGGTGGGGCTACAGTATTTGTATTACCGATTGATGAGTTTCACCAATTTTAACTTTATTCATTGGGGGTAATCCCCAATGAATGATCATGCTCGAAAAAAATCGGGCGCAAATACGTCAAGGCGTATTTGATTGTAGAGGTGTTTTTACGTTCATGAAAATAAACCAGGATTTTCGTGTCAATATAGATAAAAATCAGCCAAATACATCCAATAAAATTTCGGGAAATTTGGGCTTTAGCAAAATGGTTCATCAAGAAGGAAATAAGCTTCAAATGGAACAATTGACGAAGCTGCTTTCTCAAATAGATATGGCGGGGGAACGTCTCTCTCGCTCTCAAACTTTTCAGGATTTAGCTTCTTATAAATCCCTTGTTAAACGCTTTATCCATGAGGCTGTCGAGTATGGGATGGATGTTAAAGAGTCCCATAGCTGGAACTTTAATGGACAAGGGAGAACACATAAGCTTGTTGAGCAAATCGACAAGGAGCTATTGGATTTAACTGAACAAATGGTTAACCAAGAAAAAGGATCAATTGATGTACTAGGAAAAGTTGGGTTAATAAAAGGATTATTAATCAACTTATATACGTGATTTGAAAGAGTGATAAATGGTGGAAAAAACATGGGAACAACTTCAGGAATATCAACCACTTGTCCTAAAAATGGTTGAAAATAGTCTTAAGAAGAACAGAGTAGCCCATGCTTACTTATTTGAGGGAAGCCGAGGGACTGGTAAAAAGGAAGTAGGTTTTCTTTTAGCAAAAAGTCTTTTCTGTCAGCATCCGAATGGGTATAAACCGTGTAATGAATGTACAAATTGTCGCAGGATTTCATCAGGAAATCATCCTGATGTTCATGTCATTGAGCCGGATGGCCAATCCATTAAAAAGTGGCAAATTCAAGCATTACAAGAAGAGTTTTCAAAAACAGGTGTAGAATCAAATCGTAAAGTGTATTTGATTAATCATGCTGATAAAATGACAACAAATGCTGCAAACAGTTTATTGAAATTCCTAGAAGAGCCGACAAGTCAAACAGTGGCGATTTTATTAACTGAACAAATCCATCGGATCTTAAATACAATTTTATCCAGATGTCAGGTTTTGTCGTTCCAGCCACTTGCTCCAAAGGTCATTTCTGAGCGACTTATCGACGAGGGAATATCTCCTACGATTGCTTCACTTGTTGCTCATACAACCAATAATTTAGAAGAAGCCCGCGAATTAAGCGGGGATGCTTGGTTTGGACAGTCCCGTTCAATAGTGTTACAATTATATGAAGTAATCCATACAAGGCCAACTCATGCTTTCTTTTTTCTGCAGGACCAATGGTTGCCTCATTTTAAAGAGAAAGAGCAGCTTAGCTTTGGTTTAGATATATTATTGCTTATTTTTAAAGATTTATTATATATACAGCTTGGTGATGAAGAAAAGCTTATTTTTCATGACCAGATTACTAGCTTTAAACAACATGCGCTTAAGACGTCAACTAGACGTGTAAGTGATCAAATATCAGCGGTATTAGAGGCGAAACGTCGTCTATACACCAACATGAACCCACATTTATTAATGGAGCAATTGGTAATAAAGTTACAGGAGGGATATAAGCTTGTATGATGTAGTTGGTGTACGCTTTAAAAAAGCGGGAAAAATCTATTACTTTGATCCAAATGGTTTTACAATTCCTGATGGCGAATATGTCATTGTCGAAACGGTTAGAGGAATTGAATTTGGCAAGGTTGTCATAAATAAAAAGCAAGTCGATGAAAATGACATCGTACTTCCATTGAAAAAGGTCATCCGCATTGCGGATTCAAAGGATAAATTAATTGTAGAAGAAAATAAAGCAGCGGCTACCCAGGCATATGATGTATGTCAGGAAAAAGTAGTGGAACACAGTCTTGATATGAAGCTTGTTGATGTAGAATATACGTTTGATAGAAATAAAGTAATCTTCTATTTTACAGCAGATGGACGTGTTGATTTCCGTGAATTAGTGAAGGATTTAGCGGCAATCTTCCGTACGAGAATTGAATTAAGACAAATCGGGGTACGTGATGAAGCCAAGATGCTTGGCGGAATTGGTCCATGTGGAAGAATGCTTTGTTGCTCAACCTTCTTAGGTGACTTTGAGCCGGTTTCAATTAAGATGGCAAAGGATCAAAACCTTTCATTAAACCCTACTAAAATATCAGGTTTATGTGGTCGGTTAATGTGCTGTTTAAAATATGAGAATGACGAGTATGAAAGTGCTAAAGAACAGCTTCCAGACCTCGGCGATGTGATAGAAACAACGAGTGGAACTGGGAAGGTTGTTGGACTCAATATTTTAGAACGAGTACTACAATTAGAATTAATTGGCCGTGAACGAGTTGTCGAATATACGTGGGAGGAACTACTGAAAGAGGGAGCGATTTCGATTCAAGCCACAGAATGACGAGGTGGAATGCGTGGACAAAAAAGATATTTTTGAATCTGTTAGTAGTATGGAGACTCAAATCGGTAATCTGTATACACAACTAGGAGAATTGAAAGAACATCTTGGGCAATTACTTGAAGAGAATCACAATCTGAAAATGGAGAATGACCTTTTACGTCGCCGACTTGATCAATCCATTTCAAAGAAAAAAGAAGAAAAAAACGATAAGGCTTTACAAGAAGCAAGGCTAGTTGATATCGGTGAAGGATATGATAATTTAGCTAGACTATATCAGGAGGGCTTTCATATTTGTAATGTTCATTATGGAAGTGTCCGTTCTGATGGCGACTGCTTATTTTGTCTCTCCTTTTTAAATAAGAAATAGGTCCTTTCCAACTGGAGAGGACTTTTTCATTTCCAAGGAAAAGCTTTATAATAAGAAATAGATTACTGTAGGGAAGGAAACATAATGCAATGGTTCAATTACATGATGATGAACGATTAGATCATTTATTAGCAGAGAACTTAAGAATCATCCAAAGCCCTTCTGTCTTTGCCTTTTCATTGGATACGGTGCTTTTAGCAAAATTTGTGTATGTACCGATCCAAAAAGGAAAAATCATAGATTTGTGTACAGGTAATGGGGTCATTCCATTATTGTTAAGCAAAAGGTCAAAGGCAGAGATTACAGGCGTTGAAATTCAAGACCGTATTTTTGATATGGCAAAACGCAGCATTGAATATAATAAACTTTCAAATCAGCTTTCGGTCATTCACGGGGATATTAAGGACATGCCCGAAAGATTGGGACATGGAAAATATGATGTTGTGACCTGTAATCCACCGTATTTTCCAACGCCAAAAGCAGATGAAATGAATCATAATGAACATCTTGCGATTGCTCGCCATGAAATTTTTTGTACATTAGAGGATGTTGTCCGTGTGAGCAGTCAATTGGTAAGGCAAGGTGGAAAGGTTGCATTCGTTCATCGCCCAGGTCGATTGATGGATATCCTTACCTTGATGAGACAATACCGAATTGAGCCGAAGCGTTTGCAATTTGTACATCCTAGATTTGGCAAAGAGGCAAATACCATTTTAGTTGAAGGAATCAAACAGGGAAATGCTGATTTAAAAATT
This sequence comes from Bacillus sp. JJ1566, assembly GCF_036962685.1. Taxonomy (NCBI): domain Bacteria; kingdom Bacillati; phylum Bacillota; class Bacilli; order Caryophanales; family Bacillaceae; genus Bacillus; species Bacillus sp. JJ1566. The sequence continues at coordinate 7,136 of NZ_JBALOP010000005.1, forward strand.
TTACCTCCACTATATGTATACGATGAACATAATGAGTATACAAAAGAGATAAGGACCATTCTCTATGGAGATGAATAAGCACTATTTTTATGTGGTGGAGTGCAAGGATGGAACCTATTATGCAGGTTATACAACCGATGTTGACCAAAGGATGAAAAAGCATAATGAAGGAAAAGGAGCCAAATATACAAGAGGAAGAGGCCCAATTTCGTTATTATTTACCCAGGAGTTTGAAACGAAAGAAGAAGCGATGCGTGCAGAATATAGATTTAAACGATTAAAGCGGCCTGAGAAGGAACGGTTGCTGGCAATGGAAAGTGAGGAGCGGTATGTGGCAGCAAAAAAGCTTTCAACCAAATTATGAATATGGAACTTTATATCTCGTTCCAACTCCAATTGGGAATTTGGAGGATATGACTTTCCGTGCGATTAAGATCATGAAGGAATCTGCTTTTATAGCGGCAGAGGATACAAGGCAAACAAAAAAGCTTTGTAATTATTTTGAGATTGAAACACCTGTCATAAGCTACCATGAACATAATAAAAAAGTGAGCGGGGATAAAATTCTAGCTTTACTACGAGAAGGAAAAGATGTGGCACTTGTAAGTGATGCGGGCATGCCAACGATTTCCGACCCGGGCTATGAATTAGTTGTCGAAGCGGTTCAAGAACAAATGTATGTCGTTCCATTACCGGGTGCAAATGCTGCATTAACATCTCTGATTGCCTCTGGGCTCAGTACACAACCTTTTTATTTTTATGGTTTTCTAGACCGAAATAAGAAGGAGAAACGAAAGCAGTTGGAAGGTTTGGTACATATTCAAGCAACAATTCTTTTTTATGAAGCACCTCATCGCTTAAAAGAAACACTGAAGATCATGAGAGAGGTATTAGGAAATCGCAAAATCACGGTTTCTAGAGAATTAACAAAGAAGTTTGAAGAGTTTATTCGTGGGGATATGGATGAAGTCCTGGCATGGACAGAGGAGGATACGGTTCGTGGTGAGTTCTGTCTTGTTGTGGAGGGAGCCTTATTTAGCGAGAACGAGCTTTCGGAGGCTTGGTGGGAAAACCTATCAATTGAACAGCATGTCAACCATTATGTTGAAACTGAGTCAATGACAACAAAAGAAGCAATAAAACAAGTAGCAAAAGACCGAAACCAGCAAAAAAGAGAAGTTTACCAAGAATATCACGGATTGTAACAAGTGAAATCAAATACGCCTTGGCGTAGGTCCCGTCCTATCAAAATACAAAAAGCTTCTCGGGGAGAGAAGCTTTCTTTATCATCTATTATTTTACACCTGTAAGGTTGTCTTGAAGTTCTTTAAGAATTTGTTCAGCACCTTCACGGCTAAGAACGATCTTACCATTAGCAAGTGTGAAATTATCATCAGAAATTTCACCAGTAATTTGGCAAGTCATATTTGGCTTGTATTTCTTTAAAATAATTTTGTCATCGTCAACATAAATTTCTAGAGCATCTTTTTCAGCGATGTCTAATGTACGACGAAGCTCGATAGGAATAACAACACGACCTAACTCATCAACTTTACGAACAATACCTGTAGATTTCATTTGTTTTTTCTCCTCTCAATTTTTGTATATTTATCTCTCTATATCGTCAATTTTCGACAAATTGATTTCTAGATAATAATATCAAGATTTCCATTTAACGTCAATCATTTTTAACTACAATTCTTTTAAAATATGTATAAAAATGGCACGCGGTGTCTTATAACAGAAGGGTTTTATGAGGCCTTTTACATTATGAAACTACTATTTTTTGAAAAAGACTGTACCATAATAGAGGGAAATATGTAAAATAAATTCGACAAAATTCTACATTTGCCAGCTGAATTTTGTCGAAAAATAGAGTGGTTTTCTGTCTTGGTCGAATTGTATCATAACTTTTTTATTTACATATACATAGAAATCTCTTTAAATTGACATTCCCTTCGCGCTTTAGGTATATTTTAGAGATATAATAGGAATAGATGAAATAGGATTGTCTTGCTTATTCGAGCTTATTTTATGAGGAGGTCTACCGATGGCTCAAGAGAATAAAACATTTTATTTAACGACACCCATTTATTATCCAAGTGGGAAATTACATATAGGACACGCTTATACAACTGTAGCAGCGGATGCTATGGCTCGATATAAAAGATTACGTGGATATGATGTAATGTTTTTAACAGGAACCGACGAGCATGGTCAAAAAATTCAACGTTCTGCAGCAGAAAAAGGTGTTTCGCCACAAGAATATGTTGATGAGATTGTTTCAGGAATTCAAGATCTTTGGAAGAAACTTGAGATCTCCTATGATGATTTTATCCGAACAACAGAGGATCGCCATAAAGAAGTTGTCGAAAAGATTTTTGACCAACTTGTAAAACAAGGTGATATCTATCTTGATCAATATGAAGGTTGGTACTGTACACCTTGTGAATCCTTCTTTACCGAAAGACAATTAGTCAATGGAAATTGCCCAGACTGTGGGCGACCAGTTGAAAAAGTGAAGGAAGAATCTTATTTCTTCAAAATGAGTAAATATGTAGATCGTCTGCTAAAGTACTATAAGGAAAATCCTGAATTCATCCAACCCGAGTCCCGCAAAAATGAAATGATTAATAACTTCATTAAACCTGGACTAGAGGATTTGGCTGTGTCAAGAACAACCTTTGATTGGGGAGTGAAAGTACCGGGTGATCCAAAGCATGTGATTTACGTATGGATTGATGCGCTATCAAACTACATTACGGCTTTAGGTTACGGTACAGAAGATGATGCTAAATATCAAAAATATTGGCCTGCTGATGTCCATTTAGTTGGAAAGGAAATTGTTCGTTTCCATACAATCTATTGGCCAATTATGCTGATGGCATTAGACCTACCATTACCGAAAAAGGTATTTGCTCATGGCTGGTTGCTAATGAAGGATGGAAAAATGTCAAAATCAAAGGGAAATGTCGTTGATCCAGTTACATTAATTGACCGTTACGGACTCGATTCTCTACGTTACTACTTATTACGTGAGGTTCCATTTGGTGCTGATGGTGTATTTACTCCAGAAGGATTCGTTGAAAGAATCAATTTTGATTTAGCAAATGACCTTGGAAACCTATTAAATCGAACAGTTGCAATGATCGGACGATATTTTGATGGTACAATTCCGATGTATCTCGGAAATCAATCAGAATATGATACTCAGTTAGCAAATTTCGCAGTGGAAACTGTTGCAAAATACGAAGAAGCAATGGAGAAAATGGAGTTTTCTGTTGCACTAGCAGCCCTTTGGCAGTTTATTAGTCGTACAAATAAATATATTGATGAAACTCAGCCATGGGTTGTTGCAAAAGATGAAGCGAAAAAAGATGAATTAGGCTCGATTATGAGTCACTTAGCGGAATCTCTACGTTTTGCAGCGATTATGCTTGAACCATTTTTAATTAAAACTCCGGGTGAAATCTTTGCACAGCTTGGAATAAAAGATGATGCATTGAAAACCTGGGATAGCCTAACTGAATTTGGAATCAAACAAGAAGGAATTCAGGTGACAAAGGGTGAGCCAATTTTCCCTCGTTTAGAAATTGCCGAGGAAGTTGAATATATTAAGGAAAAAATGCAGGGCAGTACGAAAAAAGAAGAGCATGTAAAGGAAGTTGAGCAAGCTGACGAGATCACTATCGATGATTTCATGAAGGTTGAACTTCGTGTCGCGCAAGTGCTTCAAGTAGAGCCGGTAAAAAAGGCCGATAAGCTATTAAAGCTTCAACTAGATTTGGGCTTTGAAAAGCGCCAGGTAGTATCTGGTATTGCTCAGTATTACACTCCTGAAGAACTAGTAGGCAAAAAGGTGATTTGTGTAACGAACCTTAAACCTGTAAAACTTCGCGGTGAGCTATCACAAGGAATGATTTTAGCAGGATCTGTTGATGGCAAACTATCGGTCGCAACGATTGACCAAAGCCTACCAAATGGAGCTAAAGTTAAATAACAAGAAAAGCGTAAGGCGCCCGCTTATCGGCGACAAGCATAAGACGAGAGCTGACAGAAGGTGCATTTTACCTTCCGAAGCGATTGGCTTATGACCTCGAGCCGATGGCGCCTGGAGCTAGACACGAAAAAGGACAGAGCCATCTGTCCTTTTTACATACGAAAATTCAGTAATAAAGGAGTCTTTATGATGTTAATTGATACACATGCACACTTAAATGCGATTCAGTATCAAGACGATTTAGATGAAGTCATCGAAAGAGCACTGAGTGAAGGTGTAGAAAGAATTGTTGTCGTTGGTTTTGACCGTGAAACGATCACGAGAGCGATTGAATTAGCAGATCAATACGAGTTTATCTATGCAACTGTCGGCTGGCATCCAGTTGATGCAATTGATATGACGGATGAAGACCTAGCTTGGATTGAAGAGCTCAGTGCCCACCCAAAGGTTGTGGCATTAGGAGAAATGGGGCTTGATTACTACTGGGATAAGTCCCCAAAGGATATTCAAAAGGAAGTCTTCAGAAAGCAAATTGCTCTTGCTAAGAAGGTAAAACTACCTATTATTATTCATAACCGTGAGGCTACGGCTGATATTATCGACATTCTACAAGAGGAGAATGCAAGTGAAGTAGGAGGAATTATGCACTGCTTTACTGGAAGTATTGAAGTTGCCAAACAATGCATGGATATGAATTTTTACATATCGTTTGGTGGTCCTGTTACCTTTAAAAACGCAAAAAAACCAAAAGAAGTAGCAGCGGAAATTCCACTTGATCGGCTCTTAATAGAAACGGATTGTCCCTATTTAACTCCACATCCATTTCGGGGAAAACGAAATGAACCAAGTTATGTGAAATATGTAGCAGAGCAAATTGCAGAGCTAAAAGGGGTATCGTTTGAGGAAATTGCCGAAAAAACTTCCGACAATGCGAAGCGATTTTTCGGCATAAAATGATAGCAATTTTTGTCAAAAAGTAGGGTAGCTTGTCCAACAATAAGTTGATTAGAAGAAGTTCTACATGTCTCCTTCGTCTCATATATATCTTTGTCGACAACTAATTCTTCCCTTTTAAAAACTCTTCTTGCATAATATTTTACAACGGTGACGTAAAAAAGGGGTGGGGTTGACAGATTTATTGATACTTTATATAATCCACTGAGAGAAGGAGGCGTTTTTCATTTGCTTAAAAACATGAAAAAACTGTTTTCCGAGTCGAAGCACAAAAAGAGATTAATAGTCTCGATAAGTAGTTTTATAGTCTTAGCAGGTGCAGGTACAGGATATGCTGCGTATGAAACCAGTAAGGATACAGTTACACTATCATTAAATGGAAATGAGCAAGTTATAAGGACGCACGCAAACACGGTTGCTGAAGTTCTACAGGATCTAGAGATTGATGTCTCAAAACATGACGAGCTTTCACCATCTATGGATACGACAATTAAGGACAATATGAAAGTGACGTGGCAAGAGGCCATTCCAGTTGAACTTGTAGTCGATAATGAACCACAAAAGGTTTGGACAACAGTCAAAACCGTGGGAGATCTTTTCAAAGATGCAGATGTAGAGATTTCGGAGCACGATAAAGTCAATCCAAGTTTAGATACAAAGTTAGCAAAAGATATGAAAGTACAAGTTGAAAAGGCATTTCAACTTACGCTAAATGACGGCGGTACTGAGAGTCAAGTTTGGTCCACTTCGACTACTGTCGCTGACTTTTTAAAAGGTCAAAATGTTGCACTAAATGAATTGGATCGCGTAGAGCCAGGAATGGAAGAAGAGATTACAGCAAATAGTGTCGTTAATGTTGTACGAGTAGAAAAAGTCACCGATGTAGTGGAAGAATCAGTGGCCTTTGCGGTTGTTCGTAAAAAGGACAACAGTATTGATAAAGGCAAAGAAAAAGTTGTAACTCCTGGTCAGGAAGGGAAAGTTGCAAAGCACTATGAAGTTGTTCTTGAGAATGGAAAAGAAGTATCAAGAGATCTAATCAAAACAGAAACCCTAGCTGATAGCAAGGATAAGGTTGTTGCAATTGGTACACGTGAAATCGTGCAACAGGTATCCCGTGGTACTGGTAATGTAGCAAAGGAATTCTATGTATCTTCTACAGCTTATACTGCATATTGTAGCGGGTGTTCAGGAACAACTGCTACAGGGATTAACCTTCGCGCAAATCCAAATGTTAAGGTGATTGCGGTTGACCCAAGCATCATTCCTTTAGGTACAAAAGTGTATGTAGAAGGGTATGGCTATGCAATCGCGGCTGATAAGGGCACAGATATTAAGGGTCATAAGATTGATGTCTTTTTCTCAGAGAAATCACAGGCATTCCGTTGGGGGCAACGACAGGTCAAAATCCAAATCTTAAATTAACTTGCGCAAACAGAGGAAGATTTCCTCTGTTTTTTTATGTCTATGTCTTTTTTGTTATAATTATGTAATATTTGTATCTATATTGTTAGACGAAATAAATCCAGAAAGGTTTCAATAAAAATGAAAATAAAAGAAATAATTGTTGTGGAAGGCAAAGATGACACTGTCGCAATTAAGCGGGCTGTCGATGCCGATACAATCGAAACAAACGGGTCAGCCGTTAACCAAGAAGTATTAGAACGAATCAAACATGCTTATGAAGTGAGAGGGGTTATTGTTTTTACAGACCCGGACTACCCAGGTGAACGAATCCGTAAAATCGTAGCAAAGGCCGTTCCAGGGTGTAAGCATGCGTTTTTACCTAAAAATGAGGCACTTGCAAAGTCAGGCAAAAAGGTGGGCGTTGAGCATGCCACTCCAGAGGCGATTCGAAAGGCCTTAGCGGACGTAAAACAGGAACAGGAGGATTTCCACTCGGAAATTGAATTTGACGCCTTAGTGGACGCAGGATTGATTGGAGGAAGCAAGGCGAAGGAACGAAGGGAAAAGCTAGGCGTTCTTTTAAAAATTGGTTATACTAACGGAAAACAGCTTTATAAGCGTCTACAGATGTTCCAAATAACTAAAGGGGCATTTGACCAGGCCGTTGAAAAAGTGCTACAGGGGGAAAGGCAACGTGATTAAAGATATAGCCACACCTATAAGAACGAGAGCCATTTTAGAAAAGCATGGTTTTTCTTTTAAGAAAAGCTTAGGACAAAACTTTTTAATTGATACGAATATATTACATCGCATCGTTGACCATGCGGCAGTTACAGAAGAAACAGCTGCGATTGAAATTGGGCCAGGTATCGGTGCATTAACCGAGCAGCTTGCAAAGCGCGCAAAAAAGGTTGTTGCATTTGAAATCGATGGGCGACTTTTGCCGATTTTAGCAGATACCTTATCTCCATATCCCAATGTAGAAATAATCCATGAGGATGTTTTAAAGGCAGATGTCCAATCTGTCATAATTGAAAAAATGCAGGGAATCGATGATATCATGGTAGTCGCCAATCTGCCTTATTATGTTACAACACCAATTATTATGAAATTGCTAACAGAAAATCTCCCATTAAGAGGAATTGTTGTCATGCTTCAAAAGGAGGTAGCAGACCGGATTTCTGCTTCTCCTGGTACAAAAGACTATGGGTCCTTGTCAATTGCTATTCAATATTACACAACTGCTGAAACAGTCATGATCGTTCCTAAAACTGTATTTGTTCCCCAGCCAAATGTGGATTCAGCAGTAATTCGTTTGCTAAAAAGAAAGGAACCGGCTGTTAAGGTAGAAAATGAGTCCTTCTTTTTTGATGTCGTTCGTGCTTCTTTCGGACAAAGGAGAAAGACGATTTTAAATAATTTGACCTCAAACCTGCCAAATGGAAAGGCGAATAAAGAGGCAATTGAAGGCTGTTTAGCCGCCTCTAATATTGATCCAAGACGTCGCGGTGAAACATTATCGATTGAAGAATTTGGACGTTTAAGTGATGAATTATATAAAGCTTTAAATCTGGGACCTACTGAGCAGTAGGTCTTTTTTATGTGAGTGCAGGTTATCTTTCCTCTCACCACTTAAGGTTGTGCTGCATAGGCTAACAAGAAGGCATCTCGGGTAGCGAAATAACCTCGAAAGTTGGAGTGGGTGAGGATGGATATAAAGGTTGGCGATATTGTTGCACGTAAATCACATCAGTTTGACTTATTGTTCAAAGTAACAGAGATAACACATAACCAAACTGTTAATTTATATGGTGAGGATGTAAGGTTGATTGCTGATGCCCCGTATCATGACTTAGTCCTAGTTGGCGAGGATGAAAGGCAGAAAAGGCTACGAGCAGATCGCGAAAAAGTGGATCATTCCTATCGACTATTTCGACAAGATTATCAGTTAGTTAGACAAAAAAATGAATATCATGCTACAGGTGGATATTCAAATGACACAGAGTTTTTTCAAATTCCAGGAAGGGTTCTGCATATTGATGGTGACCCAACCTATTTAAAAAAATGCTTGATGTTATATGAAAAAATTGGGATTCCGGTATATGGGTTTCACTGTCACGAAAAGGAAATGCCTGAAAGGATTGATGAATTACTTGATAAATATAGACCTGATATTCTAGTTATAACCGGTCATGATGCATATTCAAAATCAAAGGGAAAGGTTACGGAATTAAAAGCGTACCGACATTCCCGTCATTTTGCGCAAACAGTTCGACAAGCTCGAAAAAAATTTCCGCATTTAGATCAGCTTGTTATCTTTGCGGGCGCCTGTCAGTCACATTTCGAATCGTTGATACGTGCAGGGGCAAATTATGCAAGTTCACCGTCTAGAGTCAATATACATGCCCTAGATCCTGTATATATCGTGGCGAAAATTAGTTTTACGCCATTTGATGAACGAATTAATGTTTGGGATGTTCTCCGCAATACATTAACAGGGGAAAAAGGTCTTGGTGGGATTGAAACAAGGGGTGTATTACGAACCGGTATGCCTTATCAAAGATTGGTTGATGAAGAGGGAAATGGGGATCTCTAACTGCGTATCGCTAGAGATCCCTTGGTATTTTATTACATATACGATAGGGTAAAAATTTTGTCGGTGAAAAGAAATCTTGATTTAAATACATATTGGCTCTGCTTTTGAACATACTATGGGTTGTGTGTTGAGAAATTTGTAGGAAAAAATTCATTGACAAGTATTTTGTATCATTGTTATAATTTTAGTTTTATTTGACGTTTGGTGGTATTTTTGGTATACTAATTAATAGTGAGGTGGAGTGAAATGGCAAAAACTTTGCTTGATATTAAACGGTCTCTAGATACGAATTTAGGTAAGCGACTTACATTAAAGGCAAATGGTGGTCGTAGAAAGACAATTGAGCGCTCAGGAGTGCTCGCTGAAACGTACCCCTCTGTATTTGTAATTGAACTAGACCAGGATGAAAATTCCTTTGAGCGAGTTTCATACAGCTATGCTGATATCCTTACAGAAACCGTTCAATTAACCTTCTTTGATGAGACATCCGGGAACGTAGCGATAAGTGGGCAGTAGACATCAATGTTTACTGCTTTTTTATTTTTTCAAAAAAACGTAGTACTTTTTTATTGTCTAGCTCCAGGCGCCATCGGCTCGAGGTCATAAGCCGATAAGCGGGCGCCTTGCGCTTTTCTAAATAAAGTACTACGTTTTTTGTTTAAAAAAGATGAAATAGGATATTATTTGTTACTATAACTAACCCTATGAATGTCGTAGATGAAGAAAGGGGTTGTAGTTATTGGGAAGACGTCGTGGTATCATGTCAGAAGCTTTTAAAGAGGAATTAGCAAAGGAACTCGGTTTTTACGATACCGTTAAAAAAGAAGGTTGGGGTGCGATTCGATCACGTGATGCTGGAAATATGGTAAAACGTGCAATTGAAATTGGACAACAACAGCTTGCCAATAAAGGACAAAACCAGTAAAACAAATTCTTAGAACTACGACGCCGAAGCCTATTTGCTTCGGCTTTCTTTATATTAAAGTTTTCTAGGTATAAGGTCTCAATGGGCAATTTACATAAAAAACAGTGGAGACTCTGTGACAGCACTGTTTTCCGTCGTTTACTTTATGGTACAATGTCAATATTGAATTTACGTTTAAAGCAGGTGTTTTCATGAAATTATTAGTTAAGGCCCCAGCAAAGATCAATTTGGCGCTTGATGTTTTACATAAACGCCAGGATGGTTATCATGAGGTGCGGATGATTATGACAACCATTGATCTATCGGACAGGCTTGAATTATCTGATTATGAGGGAGACGAAATTAAGGTCATTTCTCATAATCGCTTTGTACCAGATGACAGCCGCAACTTGGCATACCAAGCCGCAAATTTATTAAAGAAACGATACGGTGTGAAAAAAGGCGTAGTCATTTCGATTACAAAATCAATCCCAGTGGCTGCAGGACTAGCGGGCGGAAGCAGTGATGCAGCTGCAACGTTACGTGGGTTAAACAAGTTTTGGGGTCTAGGACTGAGTTTGGACGAGCTAGCATCAATTGGTGCGGAAATTGGCTCAGATGTATCTTTTTGTGTATATGGAGGAACGGCTCTAGCTACAGGTAGAGGAGAAATCATTTCGGAGTTACCTGCACCTCCACATTGCTGGATCATTTTAGCAAAGCCAACAATTGGAGTTTCAACAGCAGAAGTGTATCGGAATCTTTCCATTGATCAAATTAATCATCCAGATGTGGATGGGATGATTCAGGCAATCGAAACAAAGGACTTTAATGGAATTTGCAATCGCGTCGGAAATGTTTTAGAGGACGTAACCTTAAAGCTTCATCCAGAAGTAGCTCATATTAAAGATCAAATGAAACGTTTTGGAGCAGATGCGGTTTTAATGAGTGGCAGTGGTCCAACTGTTTTTGGTCTTGTTCAAAGAGAATCAAGGATGCAACGAATTTATAATGGATTGCGTGGTTTTTGCGACCAGGTTTATGCGGTACGACTGCTCGGTGAACGAAATAAAGTTGAAGGATAACGTACATTAATGGTATATTATCAATAAAACATTCGGTTTTTTTGGAGGCAGCCATGAAATTTAGACGGAGTAGTAGACTTGTTGACATGACAAATCACTTGCTTTTACACCCACAGCACCTTGTATCTCTTACTTATTTTGCTGAAAAGTATGATTCTGCTAAGTCCTCAATTAGTGAAGATTTAACGATTATTAAGCAGACCTTTGAACAACAAGGAATTGGTACATTAATTACAGTGGCGGGAGCGGCCGGTGGTGTGAAATTTATTCCGATGGTCGGAGAAAAAGAAGCAAGTGAGGTTGTCGAGGAGCTTTGTGAGGTTATAGCAAATCCAGATCGGCTTCTTCCAGGTGGATATTTATATTTAACAGATATACTGGGAGACCCGAGAATTGTGAATAAAATTGGTAAAATCTTTGCCTCAATTTATTCCAATCACGAGATTGATGTTGTCATGACTGTAGCAACAAAGGGAATTCCACTTGCATATGCAGTTGCTTCTTACCTAGATGTGCCTGTAGTGATTGTAAGGCATGGCAATCGAGTAACCGAAGGCTCTACAGTAAGTATTAATTATGTTTCTGGATCGACAAAGCGAATCCAGACAATGGTATTGGCAAAAAGGAGTCTGAAGGAAGGTTCTAATGTTTTAATTATCGATGACTTTATGAAGGCTGGCGGCACCGTTAAAGGAATGGTCAGTATTCTTGAAGAATTCAATGCGAATTTAAAAGGAATCGGTGTTCTTGTTGAGTCGGAGGGAATCGAAGAGAGACTTGTCGATGAATACATCTCCTTAGTTAAGTTAACAGATGTTGATGTGAAGGAAAAGCAAATAAAGGTAACGGTAGGTAATTATGAATCTTACCTGCAACGAGTTGAAATTGAAGATGAGATGGGGGAAGAAGAATGAAACAAGTTCAAACAAATCAAGCTCCTGCAGCAATTGGACCATATTCACAAGGGATTATTGTAAATAATATGTTTTTTAGCTCAGGTCAAATTCCATTAACACAGGCTGGCGAATTAGTAAGCGGTGGAATTAAAGAACAAACCACTCAAGTTTTTAAAAATCTTCAAGCAATCTTAGCCGAAGCAGGTGCGTCATTAGAAACAGTCGTAAAAGCAACTGTATTTATAAAAAACATGGATGACTTCGCAGAACTAAACGAAGTTTACGGAGAATTCTTTGCTGGACATAAACCAGCTCGTTCAACAGTTGAAGTAGCAAGACTACCTAAGGATGTTTTAGTAGAAATCGAAGTTATCGCACTTGTAAAATAAGGCGTTTTTCACAAATATTCTGTTCATTCACAAAAAAGTATGAATCTTTTTAAAAAATTATTTAATATTTAGCAGGAGATTCTGATTTTCCGTTGAATATGAATAACTAAGTTTTTATATAGTAAAAAAGGTGGTGAACAGAATGGAAGTGACAGACGTTAGATTACGCCGCGTTAATACTGAAGGTAGAATGAGAGCGATTGCATCGATTACGTTAGACCATGAATTTGTTGTTCATGACATTCGTGTGATTGATGGCAACAACGGTTTATTTGTTGCTATGCCGAGCAAACGTACTCCTGATGGAGAGTTTCGTGATATCGCTCATCCAATTAACTCAAGTACGCGTGGAAAGATCCAAGATGCAGTACTAGCTGAGTATCATCGTTTAGGTGAAGTTGAGGTTGAGTTTGAAGAAGCAGGAGCATCTTAAAATAAACGTATATAGCATCGAAGAGCCTACATCCTGATAGGCTCTTTTTCTTATCCCTAAAATAGCCCACATTTTCCTCATATAAAATTTTCCAACCAAAAAATAATGTACTTTCGCTTAGTTTTCTTGAAAATGGTCATTTTTTAAGATATATTCGAAATGGATAAAAAGGTTAAAAAGGTTTAACTTCATTCAATCGATGTTTAAACCTAAAACGAAAAAAGTTAAAGCCTCCGGCGGATGCCACAGATTTTCAAAGAAAAGTTTTCGAGCTTAAGATTAAAGACTAAAAACGCCACATCCTGTGGCAACGTCTTTGTGCCCCACCTCGTGTGGGCCTAAAAAATCTGGGCGCAAATTCGACGAGGCGAATTTGATTAGGTTAATTGGAGGCCTGAACATGACAAACAGATATGGCGTAATTTTGGCCGCAGGGCAAGGAACACGCATGAAATCAAAGCTTTACAAGGTTCTACACCCTGTATGTGGAAAACCAATGGTTGAGCACGTAGTAGATCAGATTTCACCACTATCCTTACAAAAGCTTGTGACAATCGTTGGGCATGGAGCGGAAAAAGTAAAAGCACAAATTGGAGATAAAAGTGAATATGCACTTCAAGAAGAGCAATTAGGTACTGCACATGCCGTTATGCAGGCAGCAAACCACTTAGCAAACGAAAAGGGAGTAACTTTAGTTGTTTGTGGTGATACTCCTCTTATCACTACAGAAACAATGGAGGCCCTCCTTCAACAACATGAGGAAGCTAACGCAAAGGCAACAATTTTAACAGCTGTGGCAGTAGAGCCTACAGGCTATGGAAGAATTGTCCGAAATGCAGAAGGACATGTTGAGCGCATTGTTGAACACAAAGATGCAACTGAAGAAGAACGTACAATTACGGAAATTAACACCGGAACATATTGTTTCGATAACGAAGCCTTATTTGAAGCACTTTCGAATGTATCAAATGATAATGTACAAGGGGAGTACTACCTTCCTGATGTAATTGAAATCCTTAAGAAAAAGGGTGAAATCGTATCCGCATTCCAAACGGCTTCTTTTGATGAAACGCTTGGAGTCAATGATCGTTATGCATTATCACAGGCTGAAAAACTAATGAAACAAAGAATTAATAAATATCATATGGTGAATGGTGTTACAATCATTGATCCTGACAATACGTACATTTCAGCTGATGCCAAAATTGGTTCAGATACTGTGTTACATCCTGGAACGATGATCATTGGGGATGTTGAAATTGGAACCGAATGTGAGATTGGTCCAAATACAGAAATTAAGAATTGTAAAATTGGTAATAGAACGGTAATCCGCCATTCAGTTGCACATGACAGTAGTATTGGAAATGATGTAGCGGTTGGACCGTTTGCACATATCCGTCCTGCATCACAAATTAGTGATAAAGTAAAGGTAGGAAACTTTGTTGAATTGAAAAAGGCTGTATTCGGTGAAGGAAGTAAAGCATCTCATTTAAGCTATATTGGGGATGCAGAGGTCGGTACAAATGTTAATATCGGATGTGGCTCAATTACTGTTAACTATGACGGAAAGAATAAATTTTTAACGAAAATCGAGGATAATGCATTTATTGGTTGTAATTCTAACCTTGTGGCTCCAGTAACGGTCGGTAAGGGAGCATATGTAGCAGCTGGGTCAACCATTACAAGTGACGTCCCAAGCAAAGCTTTATCCATTGCAAGAGCACGCCAAGTCAATAAAGAGAATTATGTAGAACATCTAAATCAAAAGAAAAATTCCTAATGGAGGTCGGGTTAGATCATGTCTAAAGAATACCGTGACTCAAGCTTAAAGGTATTTTCATTGAATTCGAATGCACCTTTGGCTGAGGAGATTGCTAAGTCGATTGGCGTTGAGCTCGGAAAATGCTCTGTTACACGATTTAGTGATGGAGAAGTTCAAATTAATATTGAAGAAAGTATTCGTGGATGTGATGTATTTGTCATTCAATCAACGAGTGCACCTGTAAATGAGCATATCATGGAAGTATTGATCATGATTGATGCATTAAGACGTGCATCTGCAAAAACAATTAATATCGTCATGCCATATTATGGATATGCAAGACAGGACCGTAAAGCACGTGCGCGTGAGCCAATTACAGCTAAGCTTATCGCTAATCTGTTAGAAACAGCAGGGGCGGACCGCGTAATTACATTAGACCTTCATGCTCCACAGATCCAAGGCTTTTTCGATATCTTAATTGACCATCTAATGGGTGTACCAATCCTATCAGATTATTTTAAAAGTAAAAATCTTGAGGACATTGTCATTGTTTCTCCTGACCATGGTGGGGTTACACGTGCTCGTAAAATGGCGGACCGTCTAAAGGCCCCAATTGCAATTATCGATAAACGTCGACCTAGACCGAATGTGGCTGAAGTAATGAACATTGTTGGTAATATCGAAGGAAAAACCGCAATTTTAATCGATGATATTATTGATACAGCAGGAACAATTACATTAGCTGCGAATGCATTAGTCGAAAACGGTGCTTCAGAAGTTTATGCATGCTGTACACATCCGGTTCTTTCAGGACCAGCAATTGAACGAATCCAAAATTCAAAAATTAAAGAATTGGTTGTCACCAATACGATTCGTTTGCCTGAAGAGAAAAAGATTGAAAAAATTAAAGAGCTTTCTGTAGCTCCATTAATAGGTGAAGCAATCATCCGTGTCCACGAGCAACAATCTGTCAGTACGCTTTTCGATTAATAAAGCTTTTTTCTTTTCAAAAAGAAGGTTTACTTCGCCATCTTTAGGGGAAATTTAGTAATATGACTAAATCTTCCAAGGATGGTGTATAACATGTCTGCAGTTTTAGAAGCGACAGAACGAGTAAAAGATAAACGTTCAACACTAACAAAAATTAGACAAGCGGGAAACTTTCCAGCTGTTTTAAATGGCCAAAATCAAAGTCAACCGATTTATGTAAGTAGTGCGGAATTTTTAAAAACGATTCGTACTACCGGAAGAAATGGAATTATCAAGCTTTCAATTAACAACAACCAGCACTCCGTCATGCTTCATGACATTCAAACAGACCCAATTAAAAGTGAAATCATACATGCAGATTTCCAAATTGTAAACATGTCAACAGAGGTTACGGTTGATGTGAATATCAATTTAGTTGGGGATGCAGCGGGTGTGAAAGATGGTGGAGTGCTTCAGCAGTCGATTCATCAGGTATCGATTTCTGCCCTTCCAACAGACATTCCACAATCCATTGATGTTGATGTGTCACAGGTTGAGGTTGGGGATGTTATTAAGCTTGAGGATATAGATACAAAAGGCAAATATACCATTAATCAGGAACTTTCACAGGTTGTGGCATCTGTTCTAGCTCCAAGACAGGAAGAAGAGATTAGCACAGGGGAAGAGCAAGAACCAGGTGAACCAGAAAATCTCGAAGGTAGAGAAACTAGCGAGTCTCAGTAAAGCAACTTAAAAGGACTAAAAGGTTGGACGTAACCAATAACGGTTACGTCCTTTTGCCACAGGCGCGCTATATAAATAAATGGGGGAAATAACATGAAGCTAATTGTTGGGTTAGGAAATCCAGGTAGGCAGTATGAGGAAACAAGGCATAATGTCGGCTTTAAGGTTATTGATGAGTTATCAAACAAACTAAATATCTCTCTGGACAAGGCAAAATTCAACGGTGTGTTTGGACAAGGATTAGTAAATGGGGAGAAGGTTCTACTTTTAAAGCCCCTTACATATATGAATTTATCGGGAGAAAGTATCAGGCCACTTATGGATTATTATGATATTCTAGTAGATGATATACTTGTTATCTATGATGAGCTTGACCTTCCTGTTGGAAAAATCAGGCTCCGTGGAAAAGGAAGTGCTGGTGGTCATAATGGAATGAAGTCCATTATCAATCATTTAGGCACTCAAGAGTTTAAGCGCATTCGAATCGGAATCAATCGTCCAACAAATGGGATGAAGATAGCTGATTATGTTCTAGGACGTTTTCACGCAGAAGAGTCACAGGATATCAACAATGCGATCCAACAGTCAGCAGAGGCTGCAGAAAAGTGGGTCTCAACACCATTTTTACAAGTAATGAATGAATATAATGCGCAGTAGTGTAGTATCATTGGGTAAGTAGTTGTGAATAAAGAATCACTTCACGGTTTATACTAGAAAGTGAAAACTTTTGAGCGTAATCTAGCTTCATTCAGTCGGGGTTTAACCCCAACTGAATGAAGCTAGAGCCTCCGGCGGATGCCACGATTTTTCAAAGGAATCTTTTCGAGCATGCTCGAAAAAAATCGGGCGCAAATACGCCAAGGCGCATTTTATTAAGGAGGATTCTTATGTCACTACACTACCATTGTCGACATTGTGGCGTGAAGGTTGGTAGCATTGATAACTTGTCCCTACATAGTGAAAGTCTCGGGTTCCATCAATTAACAGACCAAGAGCGACAAGAGATGATTTCATACCAATCAAATGGCGACATTCATGTAAAAACAATATGTGAGGATTGTCAGGAAGCATTACAACGCAATCCTGATTTACATCAATATGAATCATTTATTCAATAAAATAAAGGAAAAAGCTTTGGCCTACACACCAAAGCGTTTTTCTATTTACAGTAAGATAAAGACTTGAGATTCCTAAGTTCGACTGAAATCAAAGGTAAGACTACGAACTTAGAGAGGGGGTAACCGAGTTGCTTAAGGGACTACAGCAGTATGTTGGAAAAAATGATGAGTTAAAATCGATTATAAACGGAATAGATGGAGGTTTGCGGGAACAGTTAATTGCTGGTTTATCCGGATCTGCTCGCACCGTGTTAACGGCAGCGCTATATAGACAGACAAAACGACCTATCCTGGTTGTTACTCATAATTTGTTCCAGGCCCAAAAAATTTATGAGGATTTAAACGGGCTTTTAGGGGAAGATGAGGTTTTTCTCTATCCAGTCAATGAATTAATTGCATCAGAAATAGGTATCGCAAGCCCTGAGCTTAAAGGGCAAAGAATCGAGGCACTGAATTATTGGAGCCACCAATCCAAAGGAGTCATTATAGCTCCGATTGCAGGATTAAAAAGGTTACTTCCGCCTAAAAAGTTATGGAAAGAAAGTCAGCTGACATTTAAGGTCGGACTTGATATTGAGGTTGCAGACACATTAGAAAAGCTGGTTGCGATGGGGTATGAACGGGTGTCAATGGTATCAGCACCGGGTGAATACAGTGTAAGAGGTGGGATTCTCGATATCTATCCGCTAACTGAGGAAAATCCAGTGCGGATTGAGTTATTTGATACGGAAGTGGATTCAATCCGCACATTCTCACTTGAGGACCAACGTTCACAAGGAAAAATCAACTCAGTCACGCTTGGACCAGCAACTGAAATTCTACTAACGCCAATACATTTAGAGAAAGGCGCTCATGCATTAGAGGAAGGACTGGCCAAAAGTTTAAAGAAGGTTAAGGATGAAAAAGCAAAGGAACTGTTAATAGAAAATATTTCTTACGAGCTTGAACAATTAAAAAATGGGCAAGTTTTACAGCAAATGTTTAAGTATCTATCCCTTATCTACGACCAGCCTGCTAGTTTACTAGACTATGTACCTAAAAATGGGCTTGTTATTTTAGATGAAATTAGTAGAATCCAGGATATGGCAGATAGTCTTGATAAGGAAGAGGCTGAATGGGTGACAAGTCTTTTATCACAAGGTGAGATTATCCATAATATGACCTTGTCACACTCTTTCACAAAGCTACTTCAACATTCAACCAATCCGTTGGTTTATTTATCTCTTTTTCTAAGGCATGTACCTCATACAAGTCCGCAGAACATTTTAAATATGTCCTGTAAACAGATGCAAAACTTCCACGGCCAGATGCATGTTCTAAAAACAGAACTTGAACGGTGGCAGAAAGGGAATTATTCTGTGATTTTCCTCGGTTCAAACAAGGAGCGGGTGAAAAAGCTTGAACAGGTTTTGTCTGACTATGAGATCAACGCATCAACTAATAAGAGTGATGGAGATATTTTGCTAGGAAAAGCCCAAATTATGCTTGGGGATCTTCAGGATGGGTTTGAATTGCCATTACAGAGATTAGCGGTCATCACTGAGGAAGAGCTTTTCAAGAAAAAAATGCAAAAGACAAAAAGAAAGCAAAAGCTTTCAAATGCTGAACGGATTAAAAGCTATTCCGAATTACATGTCGGTGACCACGTTGTACACGTTAACCATGGGATTGGGAAGTATTTAGGAATTGAAACATTAGAAATCAATGGCGTCCATAAGGACTATTTGCATATTCGTTATCAGGGTGATGACAAGCTTTATGTACCGGTAGAACAAATTGAGCAGGTGCAAAAATATGTTGCTTCTGAAGGCAAGGAACCGAAGATTTACAAATTAGGTGGTACCGACTGGAAGCGTGTTAAGAAGAAGGTTGAATCATCAGTACAGGATATTGCGGATGATTTAATAAAGCTTTATGCAGAGCGTGAAGCAAGTAAGGGATTTGCTTTCTCTCCAGATGGAGAAATGCAACGGGAATTTGAGGCATCCTTTCAGTATCAGGAAACAGTGGATCAGTTAAGATCTATAAATGAAATTAAAAAGGATATGGAACGGGAGCGTCCAATGGATCGTCTACTTTGTGGTGATGTGGGCTATGGAAAGACAGAGGTTGCAATTCGTGCAGCCTTCAAAGCAATCATGGACGGAAAGCAGGTAGCTATTCTAGTTCCAACCACGATATTGGCACAACAGCATTATGAAACAATCCGTGAAAGGTTTCAGGACTTTCCTATTTCAATTGGACAATTAAGTCGTTTCCGTTCAAAGAAACAGCAAACAGAGGTTATAAAAGGGCTAAAGGCGGGAACGATTGATATTGTTGTTGGAACACATCGCATCTTGTCTAAGGATATTACGTATAAGGATCTAGGTCTGTTAATTATTGATGAAGAACAACGTTTTGGTGTTACACATAAGGAAAAAATCAAACAATTAAAAGCAAATATTGATGTTCTTACATTGACGGCTACACCAATCCCAAGGACACTTCATATGTCCATGCTCGGTGTTCGCGACCTATCTGTAATTGAAACACCACCTGAAAATCGGTTCCCTGTGCAAACCTATGTGGTTGAGTACAATGGTGAATTGATCAGAGAAGCGATTGAACGGGAGATGGCAAGGGACGGCCAAGTGTACTTTTTATATAACCGGGTTGAGGATATAGAGCGTAAAGCAGAAGAAATTTCCATGCTTGTTCCTGATGCTAGGATTGCTTATGCTCACGGAAAAATGACGGAGAATGAACTTGAATCGGTGATTTTAAATTTCCTGGATGGTCAATTCGATGTCCTCGTGACAACAACCATTATTGAAACAGGTGTTGATATTCCGAA
This sequence comes from Bacillus sp. JJ1566, assembly GCF_036962685.1. Classification (NCBI taxonomy): domain Bacteria; kingdom Bacillati; phylum Bacillota; class Bacilli; order Caryophanales; family Bacillaceae; genus Bacillus; species Bacillus sp. JJ1566. Next base: position 27,229 of record NZ_JBALOP010000005.1, read on the forward strand.
CGTGAATACATTGATTGTGCAGGATGCTGACCGAATGGGTCTTTCACAGCTTTATCAGCTCAGGGGCCGTGTAGGGCGTTCAAATCGAATTGCATACGCCTATTTTACGCATCGGAAGGATAAGGTATTGAATGAAGTCGCCGAAAAACGACTTCAAGCTATCAAGGAATTTACAGAGCTCGGATCAGGCTTTAAAATCGCAATGCGTGATTTATCTATTCGCGGTGCAGGTAATATTTTAGGAGCGCAGCAGCATGGATTTATTGATTCTGTCGGATTTGACCTATACTCACAAATGCTAAAAGAGGCTATTGAGGAACGAATGGGTGATACACCGACTGTAAAACAGGCTAATGTGGAAATTGATGTAGAAGTGGATGCGTATATTCCAGACGCCTACATTTCAGATGGCCGCCAAAAAATTGATATGTATAAGCGTTTTAGAGGTATTGCAACAATGGAGGATGTTGAGGAACTCCAAGAGGAAATGATTGATCGCTTTGGTGAATACCCAAAAGAGGTAGATGATCTATTCAAGATTGCCAAAATTAAGGTCTTTTCATTAGCCGAGCAGGTGATCTCTATAAAACAGGTTAAACAGGAAATCACGATTCTTTTATCTGAAGAGGCAAGTAGCCAAATTGATGGCGGGATGATATTTAAATTAGGAAATACAATTGGTCGAATGGTCGGTCTCGGAATGGAAGGCAGTAAATTAAAAATAGTCATCCAAACAAAGGGATTAGATGTAAACCAATGGTTAGGTATTATCCATGAAATAGTAAAAGGGTTGCAAAATGTGAAAAAGGAAAATGTAAATGCGGTTTAATAAAGGTTCATTGACCTCGAGCAGTAATGCTTAATAATTCGGACGAATAGAACCAAAGTCATAGTGACCTATAGTTCGGATGTATGGTTAATTTTTCCTGCTACGAAAAATCACAATCATCGTGAATAGAACTCTGTTGGTGTAAGATACTAAACTCAACAGCAAATGGTGATTTATTCAAATCTAGACAAAATGTACATTAATCACCACTATTCTTTAATCATCAGATGAAAGTGAGGCATCATGAATGAAGGCAACTGGTATTGTTCGTCGAATTGATGATTTAGGTCGAGTAGTAATCCCAAAAGAAATCCGCAGAACGTTACGTATTAGAGAGGGAGACCCATTAGAGATTTTTGTTGACCGTGATGGAGAGGTTATTTTAAAGAAATATTCTCCGATTAGTGAACTTAGCGATTTTGCAAAGGAATATGCAGAGGCCCTTTTTGATAGTCTAGGGCATCAAGTACTTATTTGTGACCGTGATCAATTTATTGCGGTTGCAGGAGGCTCCAAAAAAGAATACTTAAATAAAAATATAAGTGAACTAATCGAAAAAGCGATGGAGGACAGGTCCTCTATTTTAGAAACAGAAGAACGCCAAGTATCCATCGTAGAGGGTGCCGATGAAACAATCTCATCATATACAATCGGTCCGATAATAGCAAATGGAGATCCAATTGGTGCAGTTGTGATTTTATCAAAAGAAAAGACGCTTGGAGAAGTAGAACAAAAAGCAGTTGAAACAGCAGCTGGATTCTTAGCCCGACAGATGGAACAGTAATATAAAAGCACAATAGATGGAAAAGGTAGCTATTTAGCTACCTTTTCTTCCGTTAGGGAGGAATTTTCCTAGCTTGCACATGTAATATGTTATAATACACAGGAAATCAGATTGGAAGGAGATGGGCGATGGACGTCCAATCCGCAGAGCGGTCAAAACGAATTTGGGAAGGTGCATTTGCCCTTACTCTTGCCGGTTTGATCACCAAGATACTTAGTGCAGGATACCGGATTCCATACCAAAACATTGCGGGGGATATCGGATTTTACATATATCAACAGGCATATCCGATTTACGGAATTGTCCTCGTGTTTTCTACATATGGATTTCCAGTGATTATTTCAAAGCTTCTTGCAGAGAAATTGGAACAACGTGACGAAGCTTCTGTCATAAAAATACTCTATATCACCTTAATGACCTTACTCGGAATGGGAATTGTTCTTTTTAGCTTTTTATACTGGGGAGCGGAAATGGTTGCTGGCTGGATGGGTGACAAAGAGCTTTCAACACTTATAAAGGTAATCTCTTTTTCCTTTTTACTCTTACCGTTTATTTCTGTTTTCCGTGGTTATTTTCAAGGTCATAAAAATATGATTCCAACCGCTGTTTCCCAAGTAACGGAACAATCAATTCGCGTCATTACCATTTTACTCATGTCATTTATTTTATTGGAATATGGCTATGGCGCATATGAGGCTGGAGCGGGAGCAATATTCGGTTCGATTACTGGTGGGCTTGCGGCGATTTCGGTTCTGCTGTTTTATTTATTGAAAAGGAAAAGGACCAATCAAAAACGAATATTTCAAAAAGCATCGATAAAGACACTGGAGATTGTCAAAATTCTTTTGACTCAAGGAATGACAATCTGTATTAGTGCTTTATTATTAATTCTATTTCAATTGGTTGATTCCTTCACTGTGTACTCCTTGTTAGTTTCGGGTGGAATGGATGAGGAAGCCGCGAAACAGGTAAAGGGAATTTACGACAGAGGCCAGCCTTTGCTTCAGCTTGGAACAGTAGTTGCCACATCCTTGGCATTATCGCTTGTTCCACTCATCGCAAGTGCCAAGGCAAGGAACGATATGGCCTTTATTCAAAAAAAGGTCGATTTAACATTCCGGTTAAGTATTGTTGTGGGACTTGGAGCAGCAGTAGGTCTTGCTTGTGTCTTAGAACCAACAAATATTATGCTATTTCGAAACGACCTTGGAACAAATGTTTTAATGATCATCGGCTTTTCGATTTTATTTACGACATTGTCACAATCCATTACTGCGATTTTACAAGGGTTAGGTCATCCATTTATACCTGCCATTGTCGTTATTAGTGGAATGTTTTTAAAATGGATTTTTAATCTTCTGCTTGTACCAAGATACGAAACCATTGGAGCAGCTGTTGCAACTCTTGTAGCCTTTGGGGTAATAACTGTTATACATATATCTATCTTGAAAAGGAAGCTGCCAAAGGTGCTGAGCAACTGGACATTTTTTTACCATATCCTTTTTGCAACAGTCGTAATGATGCTCGTTATTTTTTGTTATTCATGGAGCTTGCACTATCTTTTTCCGATAGCAAGTGAAAGTCGTACATTCGCAAGTTTTGAAGCGTTATCCTCTGTTTTTATTGGAGGGGTCATCTATCTATTTTTTATTCTGAGAGGGAATGTATTTTCAGAAGAAGAGCTCTCGGAAATCCCAATTGGATCAAAAGGAACCTTTTTAATTAGGTTACTTAAGGGAGGTAAGAACGTATGATAACCATTATAGGATTAGGAGCGGGAGATTTATCACAGCTCCCACTTGGTATATATCGTAAACTTTTAGCAACTGAGCATTTGTTTCTTCGAACGAAGGAACATCCAGTGATAAAGGAATTAGAAGCCGAAGGAATTACCTATCAATCCTTTGACGAGATTTACGAAAAGCATGACCAATTTGAAGCGGTTTATGATGAAATCGTAGCTGTTTTAAAAAATGAAGCGAAAACAAAGGATATAGTCTATGCAGTACCGGGGCATCCAATGGTAGCAGAAAAGACAACTCAACTTTTACTTGCGGATGAAAATCTTCAGGTTCAAATTGAGGGTGGTCAGAGCTTTATTGACCCGTTATTAGCATCTTTGAAGATTGACCCAATTGAAGGGTTTCAATTCCTTGACGCCTTATCCCTTGAAAAAGATGAACTTCAGCTATCACAGCATATCATCATTTGTCAGGTGTATGACCAATATATTGCATCCAATGTAAAATTAACGCTAATGGAGCAATTACCTGATGATTACGAAGTGTATATCGTAACAGCAGCGGGAAGTAAGGAAGAAAAAGTGACGAAAGTTCCTCTGTATGAATTGGATCGTGGAGTTGAGGTAAACAATCTAACAAGCGTATATGTCCCGCCTGTGAAAGAGGAAGAGCTGCTTTACCATGATTTTCGCACCTTTAGAAGAATTATCGGTGCATTAAGAGGCCCTGGTGGATGTCCGTGGGATCAAAAACAAACCCATGAGTCGTTAAAAAAATATTTGCTAGAGGAATCCTATGAGGTGCTTGATGCAATCGACAGTGAAGATGATGAACATTTAACAGAGGAGCTAGGGGATGTGCTTCTTCAAATTCTCCTTCACGCCCAAATTGGCGAGGAAGAGGGCATGTTTACCATTGATGATGTTATTCGCGAAATTTCCGAAAAAATGATTCGGAGACACCCGCATGTATTTGGTGATATTTCAGCAGATACTGCAGAGGAAGTCGTGACCAATTGGGAGCAAATCAAACGATTGGAAAAAGGCAGCGCTCAGGAAGAAAAGTCAATTTTAGATGATGTCACAAAAGGTCTTCCAGGTTTAATGAAGGCTGTTCAATATCAAAAAAAGGCAGCAAAAGTAGGATTTGACTGGGATGCTGTCGAACCTATGTGGGAAAAGGTTTTTGAAGAAATACAGGAATACAAGGAAGCGGTTGCCGGGAAACAAAGAGGAGAGGCTATTCAAGAGTTTGGAGATATCCTTTTTGCTTTAGCCAATATAGCAAGATTTTATAAATTTGACCCAGAAGAAGCACTTGCGATGACGAATCAAAAGTTCGCAAGACGTTTTCAATTTATAGAAGAAGAACTCAGAAACCAAGGGGTAACGTTTGAGGATCAAACCCTAGAACAGCTCGATGCCATCTGGGAAAAAGCGAAACAAGCCGGGTTATAGAAAGAGGTGAAGAACATGCGATTGGATAAATTTTTGAAGGTTTCACGTTTAATTAAAAGACGCACACTAGCAAAAGAGGTTGCTGATCAAGGGAGAATCTTGATTAACGGCTTAGCTGCAAAAGCAAGCAGCAATGTGAAAATCGGGGATGAGTTAACCATTCGTTTTGGCCAGAAAATTATAACTGTGAAAATTGAGGATCTTCAAGAAACTACAAAAAAGGAAGATGCAAACAAGCTTTACTCCGTAGTGAAAGAGGAAAAAGTAGAAGCGTGACATTCGATAATCTTGCGTAAGGCTTGTTCTAAATCCCACCATAAACTCATACATTTTACTATTAAACAAGTAGTTGCTTGAGACTACTTAAGTATGAATGTGGGGGATAAAAGATGAACCAATACTATGATGGAACACCATCCAATAAAGGAACCGTACAAGAGCATGATGTGATCATGAGAAGTCGTAAGCTTCTTGACATAACAGGGGTAAAACAGGTAGAAAGCTTTGATAATGAGGAATTTTTACTTGAAACTGTTATGGGGTTCCTAGCAATTCGTGGCCAAAACCTGCAAATGAAAAATTTAGATGTGGAAAAAGGCATTGTCTCAATTAAGGGAAGAGTCTATGATATTAGCTATTTGGACGAACATTCCACGGAGAAGGCTAAAGGGTTCTTTAGCAAGTTATTTAGATGACCCTGACCACCCAGTTTTACACATTACTCGCAATGATTTGCATGGGAGGTTGGCTAGGTGCTTCTCTTGACACGTACCAACGCTTTTTAAAGCGCTCAAGACGAAAGCATTTTTTCGTTTTTATCAATGACATTCTTTTTTGGGTGGTACAAGGCCTGTTGTTCTTTTATACACTATTGTTGGTCAATGAGGGAGAACTGCGATTTTACGTATTTATCGCGATTTTATGTGGATTTGCCGCATACCAAAGCCTCATCAAAACTATTTATATGAGAACACTGGAACATATCATTCAAGCCATCATACGTTTATACAAATTTTTACTTCGAACCGGTGACTTTCTCATCGTTCGACCCATAAAAATGCTTTATCAGCTCATTATTGTGATTCTGTTGGGGATATTCAATGTTCTCCTCGTATTTGGGAGAATCCTTCTCAAGATCTGTTGGGTGATCATTAAAATATGTTTTGCTCCTATAAAGTGGATTGGAATCATAATCTGGAGGCTGTTGCCAACCACCTTTACGAAATATGTAGAAAAGATTTTTCAAAAGTGTGCAGGACTTTTAAAAAAAGTAGAGAATATCAAACCTATATTGATAAAATGGTGGAAGAAGATAAGGAAACAATAGGAGGCATTCTTTACAATGAGTGCAGTTCGAAAGAAAAATGTTACACAGCTACAATCAACCTATATGGAAAAATATAAACAACAGGAACAAGCCCATCAGGTGAAACGAAAAGGCTTGATGAGAAGATTGATTGCCTTTTTTGTCTTGGCGGCAATCATTTCTTATGGGCTTATTTCAATGGTTGTATCACAACACAAGACGATGGATGAAAAAGCAGCTAAAAAGGAACAATTACAAGAGCAGCTCACCACCCTAAAAGATGAACAGGTTCTTCTTGAAGAGGAAGTGGTAAAACTCAACAGTGATGAGTATATTGAAAAAATAATTCGCAGGGATTATTTTCTATCTAAGGAAGGAGAAATTATTTTTAAAGTTGGTGATGGGTCTTAGTCTTATTGACACTTGAATTTTAAATTATGTATAATATAATAAATTGATTTTTTTCAAATTTAAGGAGGAGCATTTTTTTTATGTCAATCGAAGTAGGCAGCAAGGTTCAAGGGAAGGTAACAGGAATTACGAATTTTGGAGCGTTTGTGGAGCTGCCAGAAGGCTCAACTGGACTTGTCCATATAAGTGAGGTTGCCGACAATTATGTTAAAGATATTAATGAGCATTTAAAGGTTGGCGACCAAGTAGAGGTCAAGGTTATTAATGTTGAGAAAGATGGAAAAATTGGTTTATCCATTAAAAAAGCAAAAGAAACACAACAACCACAACGTCCGCGACACAATGGTCCACGAAATAACAGGAACGACCAACGTAATCACAACAAAACTGAAAGCTTTGAACAAAAAATGAGTCGCTTTCTGAAGGACAGTGAAGATCGTCTAACTTCCTTAAAGCGCAGCACTGAATCAAAACGTGGTGGGCGTGGAGCGAGAAGAGGATAACCTGCTGCCGTAGCTTAAATATATATAGATAAAGCACCCAATCGGGTGCTTTTTTGTGTGTTCATTATTTAGGCAAAAGAAAAAAGCTAGTGTTGTACACTAGCTTTTTGTATGACCCGTACGGGATTCGAACCCGTGTTACCGCCGTGAAAGGGCGGTGTCTTAACCGCTTGACCAACGGGCCTAAAATTTTATGGTAGCGGCGGAGGGGATCGAACCCCCGACCTCACGGGTATGAACCGTACGCTCTAGCCAGCTGAGCTACACCGCCATAAATAAATGGAGATACTTTTTGAGCCATTTAATAGTGTTCGACAATCTCTTTCTCAAACTCTAGTAAGTAAGCACAAGTTATATAATACCTTGTGTCTATTCGTTCGTCAATATCTTTTGTATTGAAGGTAAATAATACAAAAATTCGCACAATACATGCAAAAAATCTATGAACTTTTTTACAAACCTACCAAATTACACTCCTAAAATTCGCCATATGACATTTATTTTGTTGGAATACTGGACAAGCAGTCGAATGATTTTCCTTTTCGCTTCTGTTGTTTTGACAAAATACGAATTCCTTCAACTGTATAATTACAAACAACTATTAAATACGGGGAGTGTTTATAAATGGAAAGAATAGAGCGAAGTCTGAGCGGGCCAATTACAGAGGTAAGCATTGAAAAAACACAAGACACAGTGTCCAGATGGTTTCATCGTTTACAAGCCAAACTTGAAAATCTATTTCTACTGAAAGGGCTTTTACTAGGAGTCGTAGGTTTTTTATTAGGACGGGCCCTCATCCTGAATGAATTAACCCCCTTCGCATTACCGTTTTTTGCGGCAGTCTTTATGATGAAAAAGGGAAAAGCGGGACTCGCGATGGCAGCTGTTATCGCCGGATCATTTACCCTTTCAGCCGATGTCACTATTTTTACATTCCTATCAATTGCCCTTTTTCTTGTAATCTATAAGGTTCTTCAAAGATTTAAAGTAGATTTGCTCAAAGCTTTACCAATTCTGGTGTTAATCGCATCAGCCATTGCAAAAGTAGGAATTCTTTATGTTACACAAGGAACAATTACCATTCATGATGGCGTAATGATTGGTGTCGGCTCTGGGCTAGCCTTTATATTAACCTTCATTTTTTTGCAGAGTGTACCATTGTTAACAGAAAGACGAAGAAGACAAACCTTTAAAACAGAAGAGGTTATTTGTTTGATCATCTTAATTGCCTCTGTGTTAACAGGTACAATGGGATGGCTCGTCTATGAAATGTCCATTTCCAATATACTATCGCGATATGTTGTCCTCTTGTTTGCGTTTGTTGCCGGGGCAACGATTGGCTCAACTGTAGGGGTTGTATCCGGACTTATTTTAAGTTTAGCAAATGTCACGAGCTTGTACCAAATGAGTCTTCTCGCTTTTTCTGGTTTATTAGGTGGTCTTTTAAAAGAAGGCAAAAAGGCAGGTGTTGCAATTGGACTCATTGTAGGAACCCTTTTAATTGGGCTTTACGGTGAAGGGGCTAGTCAAATTATTCCTACATTATATGAATCCGGTGTGGCGATTCTGTTATTTTTACTAACGCCTAAGAGCTTAATAGGCAAAGTGGCAAAAAATATTCCAGGAACACCTGAGCATCACGCAGAGCAACAGCAATATCTACGTAAAATTCGTGATGTGACTGCAAATCGCGTTTCACAGTTTTCAACTGTGTTTGAAGCTTTGTCCAATAGTTTTTCAGAATACGGGTATCCCGTTGATGAAGAGGACAAAGACCGTGAACTCGATCTATTTTTAAGCAATGTAACGGAAAAGACCTGTCAATCGTGTTTTAAAAAGGAGGCGTGCTGGTCCAAGAACTTTAATAAAACATATGACTATATGAAAGATATTATGCATGGTTGTGATACAAATTCAATTCAATACAATCACAAGCTTACGAGGGACTGGGACAAGCATTGTGTACGATCGAAAAAAGTGATCGATGCTATTGAACAGGAGTTGACATATTATCAGGCAAATCAAAAACTAAAAAAACAAGTAAAGGAGAGTAGAAAACTAGTAGCTGATCAATTATTAGGTGTCTCTCAGGTAATGAGTGATTTTGCAAATGAAATTCAAAGGGAAGGTGAAAATCATTATTTGTTAGAAGAGGAAATCTTAGATGCATTGCAGTCGTTTGGAATTCAAATTGGGCATGTTGAAATTTACAGTGTGGAACAAGGAAATGTTGATATTGAATTAAGTATTCCATATTGCAATGGAAGTGGGGAGTGTGAAAAATTAATTGCGCCAATGCTATCCGATATTTTGGAGGAAACAATTCTCGTCAAAAATGAAGAATGCTCAAGCCTTCCAAATGGGTATTGTCACGTGACACTTGGTTCGGCAAAAGCATATGTCATTGAGACAGGTGTTGCTCATGCTGCTAAGGGTGGCGGATTAGTATCAGGGGACAGCTTTTCAACAATTGAGTTAGGCGCTGGAAAGCATGCGGTTGCCATCAGTGACGGAATGGGGAATGGTGAACGAGCCCATTACGAAAGCAATGAAACATTGGAGTTATTAAAGAAAATTCTTCAATCAGGTATTGAGGAGAAGGTGGCGATTAAATCTGTTAACTCCATTCTCTCGCTACGAACAACAGATGAGATTTTCTCTACTCTCGATTTAGCAGTTATTGACCTACAGGATGCGAGTGCGAAGTTTTTAAAAATCGGCTCTACGCCAAGTTATATAAAGAGAGGAGATAAGATTAGTAAAATACAGGCAAGTAATCTACCAATGGGAATCATTGAGGACTTTGAAGTGGAGGTAGTAGATGAGCAATTGAAGGCTGGGGACTTGTTAATCATGATGAGTGATGGAATTTTCGAAGGTCCTAAGCATGTTGAAAACTATGATTTGTGGATGAAACGTAAGATAAAGGAAATTCAAACGAAAGACCCTCAAGAGATTGCGGATCTCATTATGGAGGAGGTAATCCGAACAAGATCTGGTCAAATTGAAGATGATATGACTGTTGTAGTGACTAAACTCAAACATAATACACCAAAATGGGCAGCGATTCCTGCGTATGGGTACAACAAAACGAAAAGTAAAGCCATCTAACACATCTAAGGAGGTTTAAAAATCATATATTTCGTCCATCCTTATACTAATTTTAATCAGTTGGAGGGGATGAAACGTGCAAAAGGGCACATTGAAGCAAATTCTATTAATTACGGACGGTTGTTCAAACCAAGGGGAAGATCCGATTGCAATGGCGGCTCTTGCTAGAGAGCAAGGAGTTACCATTAATGTCATTGGTGTAGTGGAGCAGGATACGATTGATGAACAAGGAATGCAGGAAATAGAAGGGATGGCTACTGCTGGTGGAGGTGTAAGCCAAATTGTCTATTCTACTCAACTCTCACAAACTGTTCAAATGGTGACAAGACAAGCGATGACTCAAACTCTTCAGGGGGTTGTCAATAAGGAGCTCCAGCAAATCCTGGGTGGCAAGACATCAATGGAAGACCTTCCTCCAGAAAAACGCGGAGAAGTCATGGAGGTTGTCGATGAACTTGGTGAAATGGTTGATTTAGAGGTTCTTGTTCTAGTGGATACGAGTGCGAGTATGAAGCATAAATTGCCAACAGTCAAAGAAGCCTTGCTTGACCTATCAATAAGCTTAAATGCGAGAATGGGAGACAATCAATTTTCTGTTTTCGTATTTCCAGGGAAAAGGGTTGAAGTAGAAAGAGTATTAGATTGGACGCCAAGACTAGAATCCTTGTCCAGTATTTTTCCAAAGCTTACAACCGGCGGAATCACACCGACAGGACCGGCTATCCGTGAAGCACTTACCTACTTCAAGAAAAAAAGATCATTAAGGAGTTTGTTGTCTCGTGATGATGAACAATACTACGAAGAGTCAGGTATGTAAGGTTTCCCCTGGTACTGTCATTACTGGAAAATGGCATAAAAAAACATATCGCATTGTAAGACCTTTAGGACAAGGTGCTAATGGTATTGTCTACTTAGCTGAAAGCATTGATGGCCCTGTGGCTTTAAAAATTAGTGAAAATGGCGTGACCATTACGTCGGAAGTAAATGTGCTAAAACACTTTTCTAAGGTCCAAGGCTCTGCCCTTGGGCCTTCTTTTATAGATGTTGATGATTGGATTAGACCTGGATTTTCAAGTCCAATCTCCTTTTACGTCATGGAATATATTCGTGGAGAAAGCTTTTTGTCTTTTATTGAAAAAAGGGGAAGAGAGTGGACAGGTATCTTATGCTTGCAATTGCTTTCTGATTTGGATAGGCTTCATCAGGAAGGATGGGTTTTTGGTGACTTAAAACCTGACAATCTACTTGTTGCAGGGAATCCACCAAAAATCCGCTGTATTGATGTCGGTGGAACAACTGTACAAGGAAGGGCGATAAAAGAGTTTACCGAATTCTTTGATCGGGGCTATTGGGGGGCAGGATCAAGAAAAGCGGAGGCCTCCTATGATCTATTTGCGGTTGCGATGATTATCATCAATACAGCCTATCAAAACCGTTTTACACGAACAGACCAACCGGTGAAACAATTAAAATCTACTATCGCAAATACAAATTCCCTAAGAAGATTTGATACCGTGCTTTTATCTGCGATTGATGGGAAATATCAGCGTGCAGCTGAAATGCGTAAAGATTTGGTTATAAAGTTAAGCCAAGTTAAAAATGATCAGGCACCTGTACAAAAAACACGAACAACTAGGAAGTCACATGCCAAGACAAAGGCAACTAGTCATTCCCAAGCCAGACCTAATGTATCACGAGCAAATCGACAAGCTAAACCGAAAAAACAAAAAGGCGGGGTTCTTGAGACAGTGTTATTACTGCTATTTGTATCACTCGGATATTTGCTCTATCTATATGGACAAATTCTGTAAAAGTAACTTATAAAATGATACGATAAAGTTAATGCCTTCGGCAGATGCCACGATTTTTCAAAAGAAATCTCTCGATCAGTAAGATTAAAGACTAAAAACGCCACTTCCTGTGGCAACGTCTTTATGACCCACATCCTGTGGGCCTAAAAATCGGGGCAAATACGCCAAGGCGCATTTGATGATACTATAAAGGATTGGTCCGACAATGTTCGAAAAAGTAAGCAGGTTTATTGAAAAAAATAAATTAATTCAAAAGGGCTCAACGATAATAGTAGGGGTATCCGGTGGTCCTGACTCCCTTGCATTACTGCATTATTTATTCCATTATCAGAAGGACTCATCTTTGATTGCTGCCCATGTTGACCATATGTTCCGTGGGAAAGAGTCAGAGGAGGATTTACTCTATGTAAAAGGATTTTGTGAGACGTACCAAATTCCTTTTGAATCAATTCAAATGGATGTGACATCCTATAAAAAGAAACATGGTTTAACTTCCCAGGTAGCCGCGAGGGAAGTGAGATATGATTTTTTTAATGAAGTCATGCGAAAACATTCTGCGGATTATTTAGCACTTGGGCATCATGGGGACGATCAAATAGAAACAATTTTAATGCGTTTAGTCCGAGGTAGTAAGGGAGTTGGCTATGCCGGAATGCAGGTGAAACGACCATTTTCACGTGGGTCGATTATTCGCCCGTTTTTAGCCGTAACAAGGGTAGATATTGAAGAATATTGCAAGGAATGGAAGCTATCGCCAAGACATGACCCATCAAATGATCTAGACGATTATACAAGGAACAGATTTAGACATCATGTTCTTCCATTTTTAAAACAAGAAAATCCAGCTGTTCATGAACATTTTTTGCAATTTAATCAGTACATAACAGAGGATAATGAAGTTTTAGATGAATTAACAATTGAAAAAATGAATAAAGTAATGAAAAGGAATGAGGATAACGAAATAGAGATTGAAATTCCTTCCTTTCTTGCGATGCCAAAATCTTTACAAAGGAGAGGGATTCAACTAATATTAAACTATCTCTACAAAGAACTTCCTCCTTCTCTTTCTGCCGTACATATTGACAATTTGTTAACCTTCTTGGCGAGTAATCATCCATCTGGAGAATTGCATTTTCCTGCTGGTTTACGAATTGTGAAATCTTATGCGAGTTGTACATATACTTATTCGGACTGTAAGGAACAGTTAAGCCCCTATCGATTTCAAATTGATACACCTGGGCTTTATAAACTTGAAGATGGTAGTGAAATAAAGAGTCAAGTGTGGAAGAACTATCCTGACAGCTTGGTCGGAAATGATTGTTTCGTCATTGACCCAGACATCGTCCAATTGCCTATTTATGTCCGAACGAGAAAAACTGGAGATAAAATGAGACTAAAAGGAATGAATGGTTCTAAAAAAGTGAAGGATATTTTCATTGATGAAAAAATATCCCGCGCGCGACGTGACCTTTGGCCGATTGTCGAGGATGAACAAGGAAGGGTTTTGTGGCTTCCAGGATTAAAAAAGTCATCATATGAGGCAACTTGTAAAACAAAATCACACTATGTCGTACTACAATACACGAAAGTTTTAGGGGGCTTTAAAAAGAATGAAGCAGGATATTGAGAAGGTTTTATTTAGTGAGGAAGAACTTCAGCAAAAAATCAAGGAATTAGGTAATACTTTAACAGAGGATTATAAGGATAAATTTCCTTTAGCCATTGGAATTTTAAAAGGGGCTATGCCTTTCATGGGTGATCTGTTAAAAAGGGTAGATACATACTTAGAAATGGACTTTATGGATGTGTCAAGCTACGGAAACTCAACAGTTTCTTCTGGTGAAGTAAAAATCATCAAGGACTTAGATGCATCTGTAGAAGGAAGAGATATTCTCGTCATTGAGGATATTATCGATAGTGGTCTCACATTAAGCTACATCGTTGAATTATTCCGTTATCGTAAAGCAAAGTCCATTAAAATTGTGACACTTTTGGATAAGCCAACAGGAAGAAAAGCAGATATAAACGCAGACTATGTTGGGTTTATTGTTCCTGATGAGTTTGTCGTTGGTTACGGTCTAGATTATGCCGAAAAATATCGCAATTTACCGTATATCGGCGTGTTAAAACCTGAGGTGTACTCAGAATAGTTTTTTTCCTACTGGAAAACTTGGACTTTTTTGAAACCTTTTGATTGAAAACACGTATATCATTTGAATAGCAATTATTATCTATGATACTATTTAGTATAGTTTGTTCACCGCGGGAGGAGGTAAGGGATGAATCGGATTTTTAGAAACGTCATATTCTATTTACTCATATTTTTAGTCATTATAGGTGTGGTTAGCTTCTTCCAAGGAGCAGGTGGCCAACCTGAAGTGATGAAATATGGCAAGTTTGTTCAACATCTCGAAGCTGGAGATGTAAAAAATATTACGATCCAACCAGAAAGAGGTGTCTATGAGGTTAGAGGCCAGTTAAAGAGCTATGATAAGGATACATTCTTTGTCACTAACATCATAGGTAGTCAAAATGAAGTTGATCGGATTACAGAGGCTGCAAAGATTGCAGAGGTAGATATACTTAAAGCAAAGGAAACAAGTGGCTGGGTAACCTTCTTTACGTCCATTATTCCATTTGTTATTATCTTTATTTTATTCTTCTTCCTACTTAACCAAGCTCAAGGTGGCGGTAGTAGGGTTATGAACTTTGGTAAGAGTAAGGCAAAGTTGTATAGCGAAGAAAAGAAAAAGGTTAGATTTAAAGATGTTGCAGGTGCGGACGAAGAAAAGCAAGAGCTTATTGAAGTGGTTGATTTCTTAAAGGATCCACGAAAATTTGCTGAACTAGGTGCAAGAATTCCAAAAGGGATCCTCCTTGTTGGACCTCCTGGTACAGGTAAAACATTGCTTGCCCGTGCAGCTGCTGGTGAAGCTGGAGTTCCATTCTTCTCCATCAGTGGTTCTGATTTCGTTGAAATGTTCGTTGGGGTTGGTGCTTCACGTGTACGTGACCTATTTGAAAATGCAAAGAAAAATGCGCCATGTATCATTTTTATAGATGAAATTGATGCAGTTGGACGTCAACGTGGTGCGGGTCTTGGAGGCGGCCATGATGAGCGCGAACAAACCTTAAACCAATTGCTTGTTGAGATGGATGGATTTGGAGCAAATGAAGGAATCATCATCATTGCTGCAACAAACCGCCCAGACATTCTAGACCCAGCCCTTCTACGTCCAGGACGTTTCGACCGTCAGATTACAGTTGACCGTCCAGATGTAAAAGGAAGAGAGGCAGTATTACGTGTTCACTCCCGTAACAAGCCTTTTGATGAATCAGTTGATTTAAAAGCGATCGCTGCAAGAACACCAGGATTCTCAGGTGCAGACCTAGAAAACTTATTGAATGAAGCAGCACTCGTTGCAGCTCGTCGAAATAAAAAGAAAATTGATATGCTTGATCTTGATGAAGCATCAGACCGCGTTATTGCAGGTCCAGCTAAAAAGAATCGTGTCATTTCGAAAAAAGAACGTAATATCGTGGCCTTCCACGAAGCGGGACATACCGTTATTGGAATGGTGCTTGATGAAGCAGATATGGTTCACAAGGTTACAATTGTCCCACGTGGTCAAGCGGGTGGTTATGCCGTAATGCTTCCTAAGGAAGACCGTTACTTCATGACAAAACCTGAATTATTGGATAAAATCACGGGTCTCTTAGGTGGTCGTGTAGCCGAAGAAATTACATTTGGAGAAGTAAGTACTGGTGCTCACAATGACTTCCAACGTGCTACAGGTATTGCTCGTAAAATGGTTACCGAATATGGAATGAGTGAAAAATTAGGTCCACTTCAATTCGGTCAAGCATCGGGAGGTCAAGTGTTCTTAGGACGTGACATCCACAATGAGCAAAACTACAGTGATGCAATCGCACACGAAATTGATCTTGAGATTCAGCGCTTTATTAAAGAAAGCTATGAGAAAGCAAGAAAAATTCTTACAGATAATCAAGATAAACTTAAACTTATCGCAGAAACATTGCTTGAGGTTGAAACTTTAGATGCTGGTCAAATTAAGAGTTTGTTCGAAGAAGGTAAACTACCTGACCGTCCAGTAGCTTCTGAGGATGAAGTTAAACCAAAAGATGATGTAAAAGTTACGATTAACTCTAAAAAAGAAGAGGAAGTAACGGAAGGCGAAAATAAGGATAAAGAAGAGTAACAGCAAAAGGTGTCTACAACCTAACGTAGACACCTTTTTTTGTGTCGTTTAAGCTCTTTAATTGTGGAATAATAAAAACGAGGTGTGGTATGATGTTTCCATTAAGCGAAACTTTAATTAACAAGGCTTTTAACCCCTGTTAATTAAAGTTTTTGCCTCCGGCGGATGCCACAGATTTTTTAGAGGAAGTTTTTCGAGCGTAAGATCAAAGACTAAGAACGCCACTTCCTGTGGCAACGTCTTTGTGACCCACCTCGTGTGGGCCTAAAAAATCTGGGCGCAAATACGCCAAGGCGCATTTGATTAGGGGTCAGGGTAGGGGGTACCACATGATTTTTGTTTTTGATGTAGGGAATACAAATATGGTTTTAGGGGTATATGAAAATGATGACTTAAAACATCATTGGAGAATCGAAACCAGCCGAAATAAAACAGAGGATGAATATGGGCTCGTCATAAAATCACTATTAGCACATGAAGGATTAACCTTTAAGGATATAAATGGTATTATTATGTCCTCCGTTGTTCCACCGATTATGTTTGCACTTGAACGAATGTGTGTAAAATATTTTGGAATTAAGCCTTTAGTGGTGGGACCAGGCATTAAGACAGGGTTAAACATTAAATATGACAATCCAAAAGAAGTGGGTGCAGACCGAATTGTCAATGCTGTCGCGGGAATCCATCTATATGGAAGTCCACTTATCATTGTTGATTTTGGTACAGCCACTACATTCTGCTACATAAATGAGAAAAAGCAATACATGGGTGGGGCGATTGCACCTGGAATTGCAATTTCAACCGAGGCTTTGTATTCTAGAGCTGCAAAGCTGCCAAGAATTGAAATAGCTCGTCCAGAAGGGATAATTGGGCGAAATACAGTAAGTGCTATGCAGGCGGGTATATTATTTGGCTATGTTGGTCAGGTTGAGGGTATCGTCGCTCGCATCAAAAACCAAGCCACGGAAAATCCAAAGGTCATTGCTACAGGTGGACTAGCTGCACTAATTGCAGCTGAATCAACTGCGATTGATGTAGTTGATCCATTTTTAACAATAAAAGGGCTGCAGCTTATTTATCAACGTAATACGGAAACAAAATAAATAAAGTGAATCTTCATCATTCAGTGGGGGTTTTCTTCATCCCGCGCTGAATGTTAGTTGAGGCCCACACGATGTGGTGCGCAAAGACGTTGACACAGGATGTGTCGCATTTAGTCTTTGTTCATTAAGTCGGGCCTTTACTGGCAGTTGATCCCCACTTATACTTTTTCGGTTGTCCCTAAAGTCTTAAAGTGGGGTCTTACTGCCAGTTATTGCGGATAAAATAACATCAAATGTGATGACACGAAAAGGAGAAATACAATGAGTGATTATTTAATCAAGGCGTTAGCTTATGATGGACAGGTTCGGGCATATGCAATTAATTCAACAGAAACAGTCGCTGAGGCTCAAAGACGCCATTATACATGGCCTACTGCGTCTGCAGCACTCGGAAGAACGATGACAGCAGGCGTGATGCTAGGAGCAACTCTAAAGGGTGAAGTTAAGCTTACGATTAAAGTTGAAGGCGGCGGTCCGATCGGGATTATTCTAGTTGATACAAATGCAAAAGGGGAAGTAAGAGGGTATGTAACGAACCCCCAAACCCATTTTGATTTAAATGAACATGGAAAACTCGATGTAAGAAGAGCAGTTGGAACAGAGGGAACTTTATCGATTGTAAAGGATATCGGGATGAGGGATCAATTCTCTGGTCAGGTTCCAATTGTGTCAGGAGAAATAGGAGAGGATTTTACTTATTACCTTGTTACTTCTGAACAGACCCCGTCGTCTGTTGGGGTAGGGGTTTTGGTGAATCCGGACAACTCCATTTTAGCTGCGGGAGGATTCCTCATTCAGCTTATGCCTGGCACTGACGAGGAAACTATTACACAAATTGAAAAAAGACTTCAAGAAATCGAACCGATCTCAAAAATGATTGAAAAGGGACTTACACCTGAAAATATTTTGGGCGAGGTTGTTGGCGAAGGAAACCTTAAAATTCTAGAAAAAATGCCGGTTTCTTTTGTTTGTCCGTGCTCAAGGGAACGAATCGAGAGCGCCATCGTTAGCTTAGGCACAGAAGAAATCGAGGCTATGATTGAGGAAGACGAAAAAGCAGAGGCGCAATGCCATTTTTGTAACGAAAAATATCATTTTTCAAAAGAAGAATTAATACAATTAAAAGACCAAGCAAAGTAAGGTAATGGGAGATGGGAAAAATGAATCAAAAGGTATTATGGTCAATTATTGTTGCTCTCGTTATCATCAACTGTTTGTCGGTTGTGTACTTTGTAACTGATCAATCAGGGGAAAAGTCTGAGGAAAAGACGATTGAGGCGACCAAGCCTGTTGTTGCAAGCGGGGAAGAAGAAGTAGTGGCCACAATTGGAGAAACATCCATTACAAGACAACAATGGTTACATGAGCTTGAAAACAGATATGGGAAACAAATTTTAGAGGTAATGATTGATAAGGAAGTTGTTCGCCAAATGGCTAAAAAGCATAGCATCGCCTTATCAGAGGATACTGTTGACCGTGAATTGACGTTAATCAAGACAATGTATAACAACATTGATCACGAGAATATTGATGATGAGCACTGGAAAGAACAAATTGAGTTAAGCATTCTATTAGAAGAGCTCTTAACAAAGGATGCTGTTATATCTGAGGAAGAAATGAAACATTTTTATGAAGAAAATAAGCATTTATACGAAATTCCAAAGTCATACCACATTTCCCATATTGTAGTGAAAACAAAGGAAGCAGCTGAACAGGTACGAGAAGAATTAGAAAATGGATCTAGCTTCACAGCGCTTGCAATGGAAAAATCAACGGATGAGTTTTCTGCAAATCGGGGTGGAGAGCTCGGGTTTGTAAATGCGGATAATGGATATGCGCCAGACAGCTATCTAGATGTGGCTGCTAAATTAAAGCCAAATGAATGGAGTGAACCTATCGAGGTTGAAGGTGGCTTTGCGGTCATGATCCTCCATGAAGTCATTGACGCGGTAACCTATACTTATGACGATGTTAAAGACCAAATCAAGCGCCAAATTGCAATAGACCAGATGAATGGCTCGATTTCAGTAGAACCATTCTGGAAAGAGCTTGACGTCAAGTGGTTCTTTGAAAATAAGAACTGATTTTTAGAAAAAATTCACAATTTGCTAGTAGTAAATTCGTTGACTTTTAGTATGAGAATTGCTAAATTGTAGATAAAACCAATAAAAATAGTAGGGATTGAGGGTGGAATCATGACAAAAGTAGCAAATTCAATCTATGAATTAATCGGTCAAACTCCAGTTGTAAAACTTAACCACTTAGTTGATGAAGATAGTGCAGATGTTTACGTAAAGCTTGAGTTCTTCAACCCAGGCAGCAGTGTAAAGGATAGAATTGCCTTAGCAATGATTGAAGCAGCAGAGAAAAAAGGTGAATTAAAGCCTGGTGACACAATTATTGAACCGACAAGTGGAAACACTGGTATTGGTTTAGCAATGGTAGCTGCAGCTAAAGGATTAAAAGCAATCCTAGTTATGCCAGATACAATGAGTATGGAACGCCGCAACCTTCTACGTGCTTACGGTGCTGAGCTTGTTTTAACACCAGGTGCTGAAGGAATGAGAGGCGCCGTTAACAAAGCGGAGGAGCTTGTTAAAGAACACGGTTATTTCATGCCACAACAATTCGACAATCCAGCAAACCCGGAAGTTCACCGTTTAACGACTGGTAAGGAAATTGTAGAGCAAATGGGTGACCAATTAGATGCGTTTGTTGCTGGAATTGGAACAGGTGGAACAATCACTGGAGCAGGTCTTGTATTAAAAGAGAAGTATCCGGACATCCATATTGTAGCGGTTGAACCAGCTGACTCAGCAATTCTTTCTGGTGGAAAGCCGGGTCCGCACAAAATTCAAGGTATAGGTGCAAACTTTGTACCAAATGTGTTAAACACTGAAGTATATGACGAAGTGTTAACAGTTAAAAATGAAGAAGCAATTGAATATGCACGCCGTACCGGCCAAGAAGAAGGATTCCTTGTAGGAATTTCCTCAGGTGCAGCTATTTTCGCGGCACTTCAAGTTGCGAAAAAATTAGGTAAAGGCAAAAAAGTACTTGCGGTTGTTCCAGACAATGGTGAACGTTATTTAAGTACAGTTCTTTATCAATTCGATGAGCAATAATAATTAACGATTGAAAGAGTCTATCCTTATTGGATAAGACTCTTTTTTAATTCGGAGGTGTACCCGTAACAGTAAATCATGTAAAATATAAAAATAGACGATCTAGAGATGATAGCAAAGAGCTGAGTGAAGTAGAGTTGAAAAAATTTAAGTATGAGGTGAGCTAGAATGATCGTAATGATTGATAATTATGACTCATTTACATTCAATTTAGTACAATATGTGGGTGAATTAGGTGAAGAAATCATCGTTAAAAGAAATGATGAGATCACCATTCAGGAAATTGAGGAACTAAACCCAGATTTAATCATGATTTCACCTGGACCTTGTACACCGAATGAGGCAGGGATAAGTCTAAATACAATTTCCTATTTTGCAGGACGGATACCTATTTTTGGCGTTTGTCTTGGCCATCAATCTATTGCCCAAGCATTCGGCGGGGATGTCATTAAAGCCCAAAGGCTTATGCATGGGAAAACATCTGAAATAAAGCATGATGGTAAAACCATTTTTTCAGGGTTAGGGCAGCCATTCACCGCAACCCGTTACCATTCGTTAATTGTAAAAAAAGACACGCTTCCAGAGTGCTTTGAAATATCAGCAGAAACAGATGCTGGCGAAATCATGGCAATCCGCCATAAGGAATACCCAATCGAGGGTGTTCAATTTCATCCGGAATCCATTATGACGACGGCAGGAAAGCAATTAATTCAGAATGTAATTAAATTATATATCAGAGGTAAAAATGAAACTGTTCCATCCTAATAGGATCGGACTGGCCTACCGTAAAGAGAAAAAGGAGATTGAGAAATGGATCAAGACAGAATTAAAAGACCATCGATAACATGTGGTCCGTATCATTTAGATTTTTCTAAAAAGACAATGATAATGGGAATTCTAAATATCACACCTGATTCTTTTTCTGATGGTGGCTCTTATGTTGACCTCGAGGCCGCTATTCAACATGCCAAACAAATGGTCAATGATGGTGCAGATATTATTGATGTCGGTGGTGAATCGACACGACCAGGACATGAAAGAATCTCCGATGAAGAAGAGATTTCTAGAGTCGTACCGGTTATTAAAGCGTTGGTAAAGGAAGTTCACGTACCAATATCAATCGATACATATAAATCAGAGGTGGCTAGGCAAGCGATTGAAGCGGGAGCTCATATCATCAATGATATTTGGGGTGCAAAAGCTGACCCTAAAATGGCAGAAGTTGCGGCAACCCATGAAGTCCCTATTATACTAATGCATAATAGAGATAATAAAAACTATAAAAACCTTATCGATGATATGATTATCGATTTAAAAGAGAGCATAGAAATTATAAAAATGGCTGGCGTTAAAGATGAAAATATTATTTTAGACCCAGGAGTAGGCTTTGCTAAAACCTTGGATGATAATATCGAAACAATTCGCCAACTAGACCGCTTTTGTGAACTAGGTTATCCAGTCCTCTTAGGAACATCACGGAAGTCCTTTATCGGTCAAATTTTTGACGTACCTCCGAAAGAACGTGATGAAGCAACAGGCGCCACTACCTGCCTTGGTATTCAAAAAGGCTGCGATATCGTCCGTGTTCATAATGTAAAGGTAAATGCAAGACTCGCTAAAATGATGGATGTCCTTGTTGGAAAAGGTGAGAAAAAATAATGGATAAAATCTACGTAAACCACATGCAATTTTACGGCTATCATGGTGTGTTTTCGGAAGAAGCCAAATTAGGTCAACGCTTTTTTGTTGACCTAATGGTGGAAGTGGATGTGAAACAAGCGGGGGAAACCGATAATCTAGATTATTCCGTTCACTACGGCGAGCTTTACAATCTATGTAAAGAAATCGTTGAGGGGCAGCCATATAAACTACTAGAAGCTGTAGTTGAAAAAATTGCCAAGGAAATTTTAATGCAATTTTCATTAGTCTCAAGCTGTACAGTCAAAGTTATAAAGCCAGACCCACCAATACCGGGACAACTTCAATCAGTAGCTGTTGAAATCACAAGGAATCGACATCATGAATAATACAGCATATATCGCATTGGGAACGAATATAGGAGAACGGGAAGAGTATTTACGAATTGCTTTAAAAGCGATTCAAGACCAGAACATGATGATTATAGGTTTTTCTTCAATCTATGAAACTGATCCGATTGGCTATGAAGATCAAGCTTTATTTTTAAATATGGTTATAAAAGTAGATACTGAGTTATCGCCATTTGATTTACTGCGGGTTTTACAAAAAATTGAGATTGAGTCTGGAAGAGAAAGGAACATAAGATGGGGTCCAAGAACACTAGACCTGGACATTTTGCTTTATAATCATGAAAATATTGAAACAGAGCATCTTATCGTTCCCCATCCCCGAATGACAGAGCGAGCTTTTGTCCTAGTGCCATTGGCTGAAATAGACCAGTTTCTACAAATTCCTGCAGTAACGAAACCAATATCCTTACTACTAGACGAATTACAAGACAGAGAAGGTGTGCGTATATGGAAGCGGAAAAGTGGGGAAGACGTATTCGTGCTTTTCGAAAGTTGAAAGGTTATACTCAAGAAAGTCTAGCAAAAGACCTTGGGGTATCTGTATCCCTTGTTGGGGAAGTCGAGCGGGGAACACGAATGCCAAGTAAAACATTTTTAAAAGAGGTTGCAGAAATACTAAAAGTACCCCTTGAGGACCTAACTCCAAAAGGGTTAGAGTAGTGTACGGAGTAGCTAAACAGATAGATGGTTGTTTGACATCAAATGTTCCCTACACTATAATACCCGTAAGTAGCCTACTGCCAGTTAATTACTGGCAGTTTTTCTGCTTTACGTTTATATTAGAATAGGACAAACTTTAAGTATTCTTTTTATTATAGATTTATGTAACAAAATAGGAGTTGATAAAAATGAATCATGAGGAATTAAATGACCAATTGATTGTAAGAAGAGAAAAGTTACATACATTACGTGAAATGGGGGTCGACCCATTCGGTAAAAGATTTGAAAGAACACATAGTACACGTGAACTTATCGACTTATACGATGGATTTACAAAAGAACAATTGGACGAGAAAGAAATCAATGTAACGATTGCTGGTCGGATTATGACAAAGCGCGGAAAAGGAAAAGCTGGATTTACCCATATCCAAGACTTAACTGGTCAAATTCAATTATATGTACGTGTCGATGCGGTTGGAGAACAGTATGAGGTTTTTAATATTGCGGATCTAGGGGATATTGTCGGTGTATCAGGTAATGTCTTCAAAACAAAGGTTGGAGAGCTTTCTATTAAAGCTACTTCTTTTGAAATTTTATCAAAAGCATTACGTCCATTACCTGACAAATTTCATGGATTAAAAGACGTTGAACAGCGCTATCGTCAACGTTACCTTGATTTAATCATGAGCCCGGAAAGCAAAGAAACCTTTATTACAAGAAGTAAAATAATCAGAGCGATGAGACGTTATTTAGATGATCACGGCTATTTAGAAGTAGAAACACCAATGATGCATTCTATCCCTGGCGGTGCATCTGCACGCCCATTCATTACCCATCATAATGCGTTAGATATCGAATTATATATGCGTATTGCGATTGAACTACATCTAAAGCGCCTAATCGTAGGTGGATTAGAAAAGGTATATGAAATTGGTAGGGTATTCCGTAATGAAGGTGTTTCAACACGCCATAACCCTGAATTCACCATGATTGAATTATATGAAGCATATGCTGACTATAAAGATATCATGAATCTTACAGAAAACCTTGTTGCCCATATTGCTCAAGAAGTACTAGGAACTACAACGATCACTTATGGTGAAAACGAGATTGACCTCAACCCAGAGTGGAAACGACTCCACATGGTAGATGCAATTAAAGAATACGTAGGGGTAGATTTCTGGAAGGAAATGAGCCTAGAAGAAGCAAGGCAACTTGCAAAAGAACATAATGTTGAAATTAATGACAATATGCAATACGGTCACATTGTGAATGAGTTCTTCGAGCAAAAAATTGAAGACAAGCTTATTCAACCAACATTTATCTATGGACATCCAGTGGAAATCTCTCCACTTGCGAAGAAGAATCCAGAAGATCCTAGATTTACAGATCGCTTCGAGCTATTCATAGTAGGTCGAGAACATGCCAACGCATTTACAGAATTAAACGACCCAATTGATCAACGTCAAAGATTCGAAGCTCAGCTCAAAGAAAGAGAGCAAGGTAATGACGAAGCTCATATGATGGACGAAGATTTTGTTGAATCATTAGAATACGGTTTACCACCAACAGGTGGATTAGGAATCGGAGTAGACAGACTTGTTATGCTCTTAACGAATTCTCCTTCTATAAGAGATGTATTACTCTTCCCGCAAATGCGCCATAAATAAGCTATTAAACAGAGTGGATTTTCCACTCTGTTTTTTTGCGTTTTTTCTTAAAAAACTTTTCTAGAATAATTTTTTCTTAAAAAATCTTGCTTAAAAACTTTCAAGGTGGTATATTAAATATCTGCCGCTGAGATGTGGCAACGAAATAAAAAGGTAATAAAAAAGTTATTGACTTTCAAAAAGTTAGATGATATTATTATAAAGTTGCTTCAAGAGAGCAGCGATAATAAAAAGTTCTTTGAAAACTGAACACAATACAAGCGTCAACGTTTAATTTTATTTTTTATTATTGAGCAATC
>NZ_JBALOP010000006.1:0-1718 GCF_036962685.1 Bacillus sp. JJ1566
TAACCAATGGTTCTATGGATTCTATTTGGTTATTATACAGATTTAAATGATTTAGACTTTTTAATCCCTCTAACCCCTCTAAAGAGCTAATTTGGTTGCTATCTAAACTTAAGCTTGTTAAGTTTACTAATTTGGTTAATGGTGTAAGATCACTTATATTATTCCTATATAATTCTAGAGTAGTTAATTGGGTTAAGTCACTTAAAAATGTGAGATCCTCTACATAACTATAGCCAATGCTTAAAGAAGATAGCTTGCTTAAGCTACCTACTACATCTAAATTAATGCCCTTTTGATTCTCATACGAAGAATCTATATTTAACTGTTGTAAGTTTACGGCATATTGTAAGCCATTCAAACTACGAATGCCACTCACATATAACGAAGTTATATTCTTCATGTCTTCTTTCGATATATCACCAACTGGCTTACCAAGCGCTTGTCGGACTGCCTCTTCTAGACGTGGGTCTTGGAAGGTTACCTTTGCAACAGGGCTTGCAGGTGTTGTTGTTATCTCCGTTGAAGGACCATTGCTTGTCCAATTTCCCGCAGCGTCTCCTGCTTCAACTTTAAATTGGTAGGTTGTTTCCGGTTCTAATCCATAGATACTATATGTAGTTGTAGAACCTGACACAGTTGTTAAGAGAGTATCATTTTGATAGATTCGGTAATTAGTAATTTTTATATCGTCGGTGGCTGTTGTCCATGAAAGACTTACAGTTGTATCACTGATATTTGCAGGCTGTAATGCTGCCCCCACCGGCCATTCAGGAATAACTGTATCCTCAACTGGTGGAATAACAGGCTCAGTAGTCCCCTGTAATGTTATCTGCTTAACTGTAAATTCTCGATCAAATACATTGTTAACTTTTACATCAAAAATATTTTCTCCTTCACCTATATCAACATTTACAGTAAATGAACCATTTGATTGGGCCGTAGTTTGACTATCACCGATAGATACACTAAATCCAGGTACCGTCGTTCCCTGAATCGTAACGCTCCCCGATTCAACTATTTCATTATCAGAAGGACTAATAATTTGAAGTGGGGGTTCTGGATAGAGATCGGCCCTTACATTTAAAGAATTAACTTGAATTGATCCAGAACTTTCAATGACTCCATAATTTGGATAAGATAAATCACCGCTAAACATTCCATATTTATTGGCGTAAATGGACGTAGAGGCAATAATCTTCCCTTTATTATCCAACTTCCCGTAAATAATTACATCCTCGTTAAAGTTTATTTCAACTCCCGAGGAAATAGTTAGCGTTACGTTTGGAGCAATAATGACAGGTTGGTCAATGGTTTTTGATTCATTCCAGGCTGTCGTTTCATTTATGAGTAAATAATCACTAGGATTTGCCGCACCATATACTCTTTTATCTAGATAAGCAAATTGCGGTAAAATACCACTTGAAATCATTAAAATAACTAAAAATCCAATAAAAGCTCTCATTAATTTTTTCTTTATGTTTCCCCCCACTATTTCTCCCCCTATAAAGTTTGATTACATTCTAAATATAGCAGAATAACGGGTTGAAAGTCCCAAATTATTAAAAAATAGCAAACTTTAAATACACGTGAGTATAATGCACTAAAAAAGTCCAATTCGCTCACTAGGAACGAATTGGACTGTAC
This sequence comes from Bacillus sp. JJ1566, assembly GCF_036962685.1. Lineage (NCBI taxonomy): Bacteria > Bacillati > Bacillota > Bacilli > Caryophanales > Bacillaceae > Bacillus > Bacillus sp. JJ1566. The sequence continues at coordinate 1,645 of NZ_JBALOP010000006.1, forward strand.
TTTTTATATGCCTAACTTACCCAAACTCCACTTGCATTAAAGTAATACCATTTGCCGCCGATTAACACCCAACC
>NZ_JBALOP010000006.1:1830-9819 GCF_036962685.1 Bacillus sp. JJ1566
ACCAACTGGAGCCTACTTTCGCCCAACCAGTTGACATCGCACCACTGGATTTCATATAATACCAGCTTCGTCCATCATAAACCCAGCCAGTCTTCATTACGCCTGATTTTGCAAAATAGTACCAACTGGAGCCTACTTGAACCCAACCAGCCGACATCGCACCACTGGCTTTCATATAATACCAGCTTCCACCATCATATACCCAGCCAGTCTTCATCGCACCTGAGCCGGCAAAGTAGTACCAGGTAGAGCCAATTTGTGACCAGCCAGTCTTCATCGCGCCTGAGCTCGTAAAGTAATACCAAACGGCACCGTCTTGAACCCATCCGGTTTGCATGATTCCTTGATGATTGAAATAGTACCAAGTGCCTCCGTCATGTAGCCAGCCTTTCTTTAAGTCTCCTGTCGTTAAATCGTAGAAGTACCACTTGTTGTTTTCATAGGACCAGCCAAATTTTTTCACTTGTTTTACGGTGATTGTCGCATTTTCACTTCTATTACCTGAAGCATCTGTTGCGGTTATGGTTAAGTTCGTTCCAGCTACTTGCTTTGGAATCGTTATACTAAATGTTCCGTCTGCCTTTGCTTCTCCACTTCCAAGAAGCTTACCGCCCGCTTTAACCTCGATCGTTGCACCTACTTCAGCCTTTCCTGTTACTGCCGTGTCTTGTTCGGTTACTTCATTAACAACAGGCTTTGTTGGGGCTGTTGCATCCTTTACAACCACCGTTGTTGCTTCACTTACATTTCCTGATGCATCTATTGCAGTAACTGTTAAGGTAGTACCTGCCTGCTGTACTTGGATTGGGAAAGAAAATAGTCCATACGTATTACTTACATCATTTCCAATGACAGCACCATTTACCTTAACTTCAATACTCGCTCCACCTTCCGCTTGTCCAGAGATGAAGCTATCTTTATCGGTAACATCATTTACAATCGGCTTTTCCGGAGGCGTCACATCCTTGACGATGATCGTCGTTGGATTACTTTCATTTCCCGCCTTATCCGTTGCTGTAACGGTAATCGTTGTTCCAGCAATAATGGTTGGAATCGGAATACTGAAACTTCCGTTAGTATCAGCCGTTCCATTTGTTAATAAAATACCATTTGTTTTTACAGTAATCTTAGAATTTGGTTCTGCATGTCCAGTGATAACTGTATCTTGGTCAGTAACCTCATTCACGATCGGTGGATTTGGTACAGTACTATCTTTTACAATCACTAAAGTTGCATAGCTTATATTTCCATAGTCATCAATAGCCGTAACGTATAATGGAGTTCCTATAGGCTGTGCCGGAATTTCTACTAAAAAGGATCCATCCTCGCTGGCCTTGCCTGATCCAATGACCTCCTGGTAAATCGAAACTTCAATCGTCACCCCTGGTTCCGTTTGTCCTGTTACAAAGGTATCCTGTACAAACACCTGGTTTACGCTTGGCGCCTGTGGCGGTACTACATCAATGACATGGATTGTTGCTGGTTCACTTACATTACCACTCGCATCCTCTGCATATACATCGATAACTGTACCCGCTGGCTGCAGCGGAATCTGAATTGTAAAATCCCCAATTTGATCACTCATAGTTCGCCCGATTTCGCTTGACCCTACCATTGCAAAAACCTTTGTATTTGGCTCGGTTACTCCCACAATTTTAGAATCCGTATTTGAGACCCAACTAACATAAGGACTATCAGGTGCTTGGGTATCTCCAGGCTCAGCTTGATTTTTTTCAACAAAGGTATAGGTTATATTAGGTCCTTTATCAGATGGAATTTGTAACCCATTCTCTGAATCCACAGTCTTTACAACGGCAGCACCGCCCCGTAAATAAGTAGGACCACCCGTATAGATTTTCTCTTTTAGTTGATCAAAGAATGGATCCCCTTTAAACCCGTAAAGGCCTGTTGGTTCCTTTAACAATAACGCTAATCTGAAGTTGGTCATTAACTCGCCAAACGTCATATTTGGATCTATGTACTTTTTCGCTACATTTTCAATTGCACGATAATTATTATTTTCATCAAAAAGAATCTCTTTAAAAAGACGATCTCCCTGATTGGTTTGTATTTTTAGATACTGCATAAATAAATAGGATAATGAATAGTTTGATAACGAATCATTATTGTCCCCCCAATAAAGCAGGGAATGACCATTTTGAATCGAGTTTGAACGATTATAATAATCTAGACGCCCTGAAAGGCCAACACCTCGATAAACTTGGTGTGCCGCCTCGGCTAAGCCTTCATCTATCCATGACGGCAGATCGCCCCTACCCTCGACTAATACATTTTGATTAAAGCTAACCATATGTTGAAACTCATGTGCCAAGGTTCCATACGACCTTGTGACATCAAGTGGGGCACCAACCGCTCCCATTGATGGATAGGTATCAATATAAAAAATCTCAGACTGATTGGATTGAGGGAAATAGTATGTACTATATAAATCCCTACCATAAAAATACCCAGAAACATATCCGCCATTTCCGTTATAGCCATCTTTGATATCAAATACTAAAATATGAACCTTTCCATTTCCATCGACATCTGATTCTTGGGCAAAGTGGCTCGTCACAGTCCCATAAATATTCTCATCAAATTCAGTTCCTAGCTGGGCAGCTGCCGAGTTTGTTATTTGATTATTGTATACCCACACATTCGACTTTGAACCACTATAGGCTAATTTGGCTTGGATTTGATAATCCTGATTGGTTCCTAAATCGGTTACCCAAAATGCTCTCGAATCACCGACAATGTAAGTCTGAGCCGTATAAAATTTATTTTTCTCTATTGGATTTCCAGTTATCTTTGGAATATCAAATGGCAAATCTGCATCCATGATGTACGATGACTGATCTAGATTCGGATCAATCGTACTATTCTTCGTTTGGGTATCAAATTGAAACATCCCTGTTGGTTCCGTATATTCGCTGATTGATTCATTGCTAATCAGCGCATAAGTATCATCAGTCGTTGAATTGTCCCCTGCATAAAATGGATTCATTATTTTAAAAGTTGAAACACTAGAATAATATTGATCCTCAACAGTAGCTGACGTTCCAACGCGTAAGTAAATAAACGGTTGATTCATATACAAATTTTTATCAATCTCAGTATATAAAAAAGCATCCGTATATCCAGCTGTATCATAATACACGCTTCCATAAAATTTTAATGTGTGGCCCTCTTCATAAAAAAGCTCAAATGTTAAAATAGAATCCTTTGTATACGCACTGCCTGAATTATAATAAAAAAGAATTTCTAAATTATTCGGATACACCTCCGTAATATCCGAATAGTAGAGTCTATGGGAGGTACCGAAATCATCATATAAAGTTGTCGCGATTCTCCCTTTTTCCACTAAAGGATATGAAGCTGGATCATAAATATCAGCTTTTGATTCTTGTGATTTTTTTGGTGCTTCCTTTTTTAATTCGGTTCCACTTAAACTGATTTTTGTTTGAGGAGTTCCCTCATTTACCTTTGCTGCTTGCGCCATTATTGGTATCCCCAACATTTGCAGCACGATTAGTATAGAAATTATTTTGCGCAAAATCTTCCCCCCTATATTTCTAGTAAAAAAGAACTATTTGTTTATGGTTAATATTTTACCAGAATTATACTGTAGATATACCAACAATTCTATGAATATATGAATAAAAAGGGATATTGAAGACGGTCACTTATGAAACCTCAATTTTTTATAAGTTTAAAAACTAGCATTTTTATTGCTACTATTATCCTAATTTGATATCATTCCAATATATAACAAATAGGGGGTCAATACATGAAAAAGCTGTTACTATCAATATTTTTTACAATGTTTTTAGTACCTGCGGTTGGGTTTGCTGAAACGAATGCGTCATCAGACCCAAGCGATGCAACATTGAACAGTTCCTCGGACATTTCTGTTGAGCAATCATCAGATGAAAGTCCTGCAACAGACACAGAAAAAACACCTGCTGAAGAACCGGAAACCGGTAATGAATCAGCAACGGAAGATACGCCGACTGAAGAACCGGCAACTGCTGATGAAACAGAAACAGAAGATACACCGACTGAGGAAAATTCAACTACGCCTAATGAAACTGAAAAGGTTCAAGAGGTTAACCAAAATGTCGTACAATCTGAAGTTCCTGCAGCTGGCTGGCAACAAGAAGATGGATATTGGTTTTACTATGATGAGAATGGTAACAAATTAACTGGATGGCTAACTCTCGATGGAAAGAAGTATTACATCGATGAGAATTATGGTCGATTATCAGGATTCTATGATTTTTATAATGATGTAACAGGACTTTATGATGGATACTTCTTCCACAGCGATGAAGGTTATCTGCAAACAGGCTGGATTCAAATCCAAGGGTATTGGTATTATTTCAATCCTAATAATGACGGGAAAGCCCAAGGCGATTGGCTAACTCTTGATGGTAAAACGTATTATTTTGAAAGAGGATATTGGGATAGTTATGGAACTCGAGTAACAGGTCGATATACAATATATAATGAAACAACCGGACTTGATGAATCGTATTTCTTTAACACAGACGGCTCAATGAAAACGGGTTGGGTACAACATGGTGGAGCCTGGTATTATTATAACAGCAATGGTAAACAGTTATTTGACTGGCAAACAATCGGTGGTAAAAAATATTACTTCGATTCTTTTTACTCTGGCCAAATGGTAACTGGTTGGAATTCGATCTATAATGAAACAACCAACCAATGGACGGACCATTACTTTAAACCATCAGGCGAAGTCGGATCTGGTTGGGTGTTCGACGACTATTACGGTGAATGGTATTATTTAGACAACCTCGGTACAAAAAGCATTTCTGGTTGGTTACAAAGTGGTTATAGATGGTATTATCTCGACTACGGTAGGATGATAACCGGGCAAATTGAGGTTAATGGCGTAAATTATTTCATGGATTACTCCAGTGGTGCTATGAAAACTGGCTGGTTCAAAGACGGATATTATTGGTACTATGCATCAGGTAGTGGCGCTTTGAAGACTAATTCTTGGTTATATGATGGCGGCGCTTGGTATTACTTTGATGAATATTCAGAGATGGTGGACTTCCCTACCTATGTAGGCGGCACTCTTTACTATTTCCATAGCAATGGTAAAATGGCATCTTCAACAGGCTGGCAATATGATGGCTATGACTGGTACTATACAAATGCAAATGGTACTCTAGCAACTGGTTGGAGATGGATAGGTGGCAAATGGTATTATTTTGATTCGTACTACAACGGTGCAATGGCTACAGGTAGTCATAAAGTTTCAAATACACTCTATTACTTCCATAGTAACGGCGCAATGGCAACAACAAGTGGTTGGGTCTATGACGGGTATTATTGGTATTATACAAATTCAAATGGTACTCTAGCGACTGGTTGGAAATGGACAGGTGGCAAATGGTATTATTTTGACAGATACTATGGTGATATGATTACAGGATACCAAGTAATTGCTGGAAACTATTATTTCTTTAATACAGATGGTTCCATGCACACAGGCTGGCGCTATAATTACTCTAACGGAAATTGGTACTACTACAATGGCAGTGGTGCTCAGCAATTTGGATGGGTACTCATTAGCGGTACATGGTATTACTTTAACTGGTACTATGGTTATTGGGTAGCATAAAATAGAAGATAAAGGTTATGTGGATACAGCTTCCACATAACCTTTTTACATTCTTTTATCCTATGAAACTTCTTTTATTTTCCATTGGAGATTTGCTAGTATTTTTTATATAGTAATCTCATAAACCTTGAAAAAGGAGGTTTGTTACACTGAAGAAATTGATGCCCTTTTTTATGTTAGTTTCAATTTTACTTCTTTCATTTTCTCCTCCCGCTTTTGCGAATCAAACCATAGAAAAAGTTTTGATTGTATTTGAGGATAAGATTGACGTTTCAATCGTCCAACAGGCAAATGGAAAAATTACACATCTATATGGTCAGCTCCATGCTTTGTCTGCAGAAGTTCCTTCAAGCTCAATTCCACACCTGAAAGAAAGCAGAGGGGTTGTTGCTGTTGAAGAAGATACACTCGTGGCAAACCAAGGCCAATTTCAGGATTGGGGTATCAATGCGCTAGACATTCCAAAGTCCTGGAATTCATCGTTTACAGGTAGGGGTGTAAAAATTGCAGTCCTAGATACTGGAATAGCGAGTCATCCTGATTTAGAAATTGCAGGTGGTCAAGCGTTTGTCCACTACACCACTTCTTTTTATGATGATAACGGTCATGGGACACATGTTGCAGGAATCATCGGGGCAAAAAATAATAATCTTGGTACTGTTGGTGTCGCACCAGACGCATCCCTATATGCTGTAAAAGTACTTGATAATAATGGCGAAGGATATGTATCAGATATTGTAGCCGGAATCGATTGGTCGATTCAAAATAAGATAGACATTATTAATATGAGCCTATCGACAACAGAGCATTCTTTTTTATTAAAAACAGCAGTCGACACGGCCTATAAAAATGGAATCTTGGTTGTTGCTGCTGCAGGTAACAACGGTACACCTGATGGTAGTAGTGATACCGTTGAATATCCTGCTCGGTATCAATCGGTCATTGCAGTTTCAGCTGTTGATTCAAGCTTTCAACGTGGGTCCTTTTCCGCAAGTGGATTGAATGTAGAGGTTACAGCACCTGGGGTTGGAATCACCAGCACATATTTAAATAATGACTATGCAAGGTTAAATGGCACTTCTATGGCTACCCCATATGTAACTGGAATATTGGCTCTCATGAAAAATGCATACCCTACCCTTTCTCAAACAAGTCTTCGCGAGCGGCTTCACCAATCTGCAATTGACCTTGGAACACCTGGTAAGGATTCTTTTTATGGGTATGGATTGGTCCAAGCTCCTCTCGAAGAAAAAATAAACGAGAAGCCGGAAGAACCTATTTTCCAAACCGGGTGGCAATATGACAATGGCTCTTGGTTCTATGGAGATTCAACGGGCGAATTCGTGAAAGGCTGGCTGGCCGAAGAGGAACGTTGGTATTATTTTGATCAAACAGGCGCAATGGTGACCGGCTGGCTGTACGATCATGGGACTTGGTACTTTTTATCAGGCGATGGTGCGATGAAAACTGGTTGGCTTTACGATGATGGAAGCTGGTATTTCCTTACTAAGAGTGGAGCCATGGAAACCGGATGGGTCCTTGATAATAACAGATGGTATTATTTAGGTTCAAATGGAGCGATGAAAACTGGCTGGGTATTTGATAACAAGGCATGGTACTTTTTATCTAATAATGGGTCCATGAAAACTGGTTGGCTATTTAATAACGGCGGCTGGTATTTCCTTGCTAAAAATGGAGCCATGAAAATTGGATGGTTCCAAGATCTCGATAATACCTGGTATTACTTAGACAACAATGGCCTGATGGTGACCGGTTGGGTACTGATCCAAAACAATTGGTATTTTATGAATTCAACTGGCGCGATGGTATCCGGCTGGAAACAGATAAATGGTAGCTGGTATTACTTTTATCCAAGCGGAAAAATGGCAAGCAACACAAGTGTCGGGGTCTATCGCCTTGGGTACAATGGAGTATGGATTCAGTAGGCGGACGTGGGACAGAGGGACAGGTCCCTTGTCCCAGTTGAGGATTGTCACTGCAAGTAAGCCTTAGTTTGTTGAGGGAGCCCATGAAACTACTGGTTGCCAATTGAGATTTTTTGAAGAAAGCTCTTAAATTACTGCCTTCACCAGAGGTTTGTCGAGTTTACGGCAAAAAAAAGCTTCCCGAGAGGTTTTCTCCTCGGGAAGCTTTTGTGTGTTCATCACGGTTTTATTGGATCCATGCTCCATTTGAGCCTAGCTTATAGCCATCGATTGTTGTGTTAAAAGCCATTGCTCCGCTAGAGTATAGATAGTACCACTTACCACCTGTATATACCCATCCTGTTGCCATTGCACCACTTGACTTCAGTAAGTACCACGTTTTACCGT
>NZ_JBALOP010000006.1:10025-23550 GCF_036962685.1 Bacillus sp. JJ1566
CCTGTTGCCATTGCACCGTTTGACTTCAGGAAGTACCAAGACTTATCTGAAGTATCGTAGAACCAGCCTGTATTCTTCACATCATCCGTATAGTAATACCAAGTACCATTTTCATTTACCCAACCATTTTTAGGAGTTGGTTCTGGCTCAACATCACCACGGAATACTGTTACTTCCTTCGTTGTTTTGTTACCAGCTATGTCATACAATTCTAAGGAGAATGTATTGTCGCCAGGTTGTAATGAAACAACAGTAGTAACTGTTTGGCTAAATGGTTTCAAATCGTATCCTGGTAACTCTTGATAAAACTCTTCATTTCCATCAACGAAATAGCGTAATTCTTCAGCATTGTCAGAAAGAGTTGCTTTTAATTCAACTGTCTCAACATCGCTTGCCACAGTTTCCGGTACATCTACCGTTAATTCCGGAGCTGTAGTATCAACAAAGATTAGACGGCTATTTGAAAGTGAAGTTTCATTTCCAGCTTCGTCAGTTGCAACAAGTTGTATTGGATGTGCTCCATCCTTTTCAAAAGTTACAGTCGTTTCGAAATCATAGTGGCCTTTTTCTTCATTCCAAACTAAATCAACTTCTTCACCTTGAACAGTTAAGCTTTCAACTTTTCCATTGTCTGTTACAGTACCCGCAACTTTTATCTCACGAGTATTGTGAATAGAGAAAGTTTCTGGTGTTGTTACTGTGATAACTGGAGCTTCAGGGTCTACTACAAAAGTAGTGCTATTTCCTGCAAGGTCAGTTGCCACTAAACCAATCGCTGCATTCTTATCAAGACCAGTTACGTCTAGTTCAGTTGTATCAGGTGTAATAAGACCTTCTGATTTTCCGTTTACCAATACTTCAATATACGATAATCCAGAACGATCGTCTGCCGCATTAATTTTTACTGTATCTCCATCACGAGTAGCCTCGATAGTTGGAGCAACTGTATCAACTACTACTGCAACTTTAACGCTTTGAGCATCCTTTCCAGGATAGTCAATTGTTGAAGCAATCTCATAGAAATAATTACCATCAGCTACGACTTTATTTTTAACTTTTCCATCCCATGCGCTTGCAGATTTAATAGAGTACGTAGCACCACTTCCAGCATCGTAGTAATGCTTTCTTACATTTTGCTCGGAACGAATTGTACGTAATACTTTGCCCTCTTCATCAAGAACATTGTATTTTACTTCCTTCGCATTACGCAGGAATGACAAGATAGGAAGAATATTATCTTGCGCACCGTCACCATTTGGTGAAATCGCAATACGATCTAATGATCTCTTATAATAATCTTCTTCTGCTGCAAATGGATTATGTCCATGATAGTAGTATTTTCCATCCTCTGCTTGGTAAAGCATTGCAGCTTCTTCATAGAATGAAGAACCCTCTGCATCATCATATGCAAGCTCATCAAGTACTGGAGCTGTGTTCCAATCACCTTTGAAACCAACGTAAGGAACTGAAAGCTCAGGTTGAGTTTCATTAGTGAATGTTACAAAACCTTCTACAAAGTATCCGTTAGGGAATACTGTCTCTGGTGCAACATATGCACCCGCATTTCTGCTAAGTACTTTTGCATTTGTTACATCAACAGATACTTCAATTGTAACTGAATCATTTGCTGGAACTTCAATAGTTGCTTCGCCACCATTAATGGTTACATCTGCATCAACTAGTTCCTGTGCTTCTAATTCATCATCAACATACCCAAGTACATCAAAAAGAGCTAGGTCAGTTTGAACATTTGCAGCAACATCATATGTTACAGCTTCGTCAGAGAAGTTAGTAGCTTCTAAAGTAAAGCTAAATTGGTCACCAACCTCTTTAAGCGCTGCTTTAGCAATTCCAGAAGTTGTTTCAGTAACCACAACTGGTGTGCTTAGAGCCGCATGTAATTGCATGAGTCCAGCACCTTGACGGCGAGGAGAATATGGATTTTCAAAACCGAACATTCCTTGAATTGTACCTTTATCAATTACAGGTTTTGCCGTATTCATTAGAAGGTTTTTCGCAAATTCAACTTTTGCTTGTCCAGTTAATTCAGCGAAATCTTCCTTCACACGTTGAAGTACTAGAGCTGATCCACCAGATACATGTGGAGCTGCCATGGATGTACCACTCATTACCCCATATTGATCATCATTAAATGTAGAATAGATATTTCCACCTGGAGCAGTGATTTCAGGTTTGAAATCAAGGTTAGGCGTTACACCCCATGATGTAAAGTCAGACATTTTTCCAGCTAGTGGATTTGGAGCAGTTGTTACATCACCGTTAAAAGTAAGAGTAACAGCTACACCTGAATCTAATTGAGCTTTTAACGCGTCACCATCAACCTTTAGCATAAATAGTTGTGGAATTTTAATTCCTGGATCTGATTGCATGCTTACATATCCATCAGAGTGGTTGTACACAATTACACCTGCAGCACCAGCATTTTGTGCGTTAAAAGCAGTATTAGTAAATGTATTACCACGTTTAACTAAAACAAATTTACCTGTGTAGTCAGCGTCTTTCCAGTCGTCTTCCACACCAATTCCGCTGCCGCCTACATGTACTAAGTCAAATGTTTTTGTAGCAAGACTATTTGGATGTACAGAGCTTGCTGATAAGAATGGATGTAGGTCGCCCTCAACTCCATCAAATGTAGATTGTGCAGCATCTAAATCCATGAAACTATTGTTAAGAGAAGCTACTTGTAATGAATCTGTAGATAAACCTGGTGAACCAACTACACCAATATCAGGGTTAGATGCATATGGATTATAGAATCCATTACCTAAGTGAGCTGAGTTACCAGCTGAGATTGACATTAATACGCCATTGTCAACCGCATTAGCAATTGCTGTTTGCTCAGGGTCATCTGCATTCACAAATGAAGCAGTTGAACCTAAACTCATGTTAATTACATCTGCACCTAAGATGATAGAATCATCAATTGCTTTGATATAAATATCTCCCCAAGTAGATCCCATTTCTGGGTCGTTACCGAATACCTTAAGGGCTAAAATTTGTGCTTCAGGAGCAACACCTTTAATTCCACCATTTTCTTCGTCACCGTTTGCAGCAACAGTACCACCAACGTGCATACCGTGGAAGGATGCGCCAGGTCCAAGGTCCCTAACTTCTGCATTTGTATCCATATAGTTATATCCATAAGGAACTTTTGCAGAGTAGTATTTACCTGGAAGATTGTTTTCTGTTACGAATGCATCTACTTCAGACTTTGTTAAAGCAGCAGATGATTCATCAGTTAAGACCATATCTTTATGTGTTGGATCGATTCCGCTATCGATGATACCGACAATCATTCCTTCACCTTTATAACCATAGTCGTTCCAAGCATTTTGAGCCTCAACAAGTTCCTTACTGTACTTCATATCTGGTTGAGCTTCAGGACGCTTGTACTCATTAGCAATTGTTACTCTTGAAACGCCATCAAGCTTTTCAATAGCAGCAATTTTGCCATATTCAACAACACCTGAGAATCCATTCAAAGTTGTTGTGAAGCTTTCTTTGAATTCCATATTAACTTTCTTTGAACTCATTTGGGTTTTAACAGCTTTTTGAGCTGATAAAGCCTTGTTTTGAAGTTCAGCTTGTTTTACTTCTGATAATTCAGTAAATTTTTTACCTTGTTTGGTTGCGTATTCAATTGCCGGTGCACCTTCCACCTCTACGATAACGCGTACCTTTTCGTCAAGTGCAAAATTCTCTGCTTCTTCTTCGCTAAATGATTCTTTCACGGTCACGTTTTTATCACGAGCAGGCTTGTTTAATGGACCTGCCGCTGCCATTGCAGTGTTAGCAAATAGCATAAAAAACGCAACAACTAGTAACAAAATCTTTTTCACGCAACATTTCCCCCCATTAATAGAGTAATAGAATTTTCTGTTATTCTATTTTTTACAAAAAAAAACAAAATAGAATAATAGTAGATAAAATACTACACTCCTTTCCAATTTTTTGATATATTACTATTTCAGTTTAGTCAAAATAAAACAAATAGTCAAACAATTATCGCTATTTTTTTCCATTATTTATCAACAAATTTCGCCAAAGGAAATATACTAATATAGCACCCGACTTTACTCTATCGAAAAGTTAATAACTGATCTAGTCTGGATACCTCCCACAAACGTTAGCCACATTGAGAGAGTATAATCTCCACTAGTAAGATTGGCTAGATTTATATCATACGATAATGACTGATTGGCTTCTAATACCTCCTCATGTATGACTTGTAAAAACGATTTCCCATCCGAAAATCTTTTAATAGAACCGTCTGTATTATTAATTACCTCATATTCATAACGTTGACTTGTAGGAAATTGAATCGTTAAGGTTTCTTTGCCAACATTTTTACTCTCAAACTTAAAATTAGCATTTCCATTTGTAATAGAGATCAATTGAAGACTTGATTCTAACGGAAAAGTTTGTAATTTGTTTTTCGCTTTCTTTGAAACTGGGTCAAGTTCTTGTCGTTTTTGTGGTTTATTATTTTCCACGCTACGTCCTCCTTTGGAATTATCATCAAATTGATTATCTTGTATAAGGTTATTATTTTCCGGGTTCGCATTTGCGACCTGACTTTCAGGTTCAGAGCTTTTATCGGGTTTATCATTGTTTTGATTAATAAAAAATCCGATACTGGTCACAAACGCTATTGCAATAAGCATAGTAAGGATTATTTTTTTACTTATGATGTACACCTCCTAACTTCAATAACATTACTATAAGTTCGTGTCTATTTGATAAATTCCTTTTCCTTTGGAATAATGTCGAAATTTTTTGTTTTAAAATGTCCCTTTGCAAACCATTATCTTATAAAAACATAAAGACTATCAGTGGCAGAAACCAATGATAGTCTTCTATAATTATACATATTATTTTTTTATCCAAGCCCCGTTGCTGTCTACTTTATAGCCATCTATGATTGTATTCGCGGCCATGGATCCATCATTATAAAGGTAATACCATGTTCCTTTGTCCAAAATCCAACCGGTTTTCATAGCCCCACTATTACTCATATAATACCATTTGCCTTTGTCTAATACCCAGCCGGTTATCATTTGTCCGTTTGATCTTAAGTAATACCATGAGCCATCAACAGACGCCCAGCCCTTGGCCATTGAACCATTCTGGTTTAACCAATACCAGTAGCCATTTTCTTTTAGCCAGCCTTTTTGCATAACACCGCTAGCATTTAAATAGTACCATGTCCCATTATCCAATGCCCAGCCAGTTGCTAATGTGCCATTTGAATAGTAATACCAGTTTCCACCTGAGAATTCCCACCCGGACTTTGCTACTCGTTTTGCCCCAACATATCTAGGCTCGTAATAACGACTTGATAATGTATCGATGGTTACACCATTTGAAGTCGAAGCATGTATAAACTCATCGTTTCCTAAGTAGATACCTGCATGAGAAACACCTGCTTTATATGTAGTAAAGAATACAATGTCACCCGGGATAAGTTCTCCCCTTGAGACGCTTTTCCCTCCATTATATAAATCCGAGGTTGTTCTCGGTAATGTAATTCCATTTTGTTTAAATACATATCCAATAAATCCGGAACAGTCAAAACCATTTACAGTTGTTCCTCCCCATAAGTAGGGAACACCTATAAATTTTTTCGCAATCGAAGGTATAGTTTCGGATGCTGCACTTGTTTTATTTCCATTAAATAGAGTACTAAATATAATAAGAAAGATTAATAGACTTGTAAAAATGACTTTCTTCATAAGAACCTCCATTTAAATTCCATACATTATTTTCTATATTATCCCACAATTCAACATAAAGTGATTTTACATGATGATTAAAAATATTACAAAAACATGTCATCGAATGACCGATTTCGAAGGTTTTCTTTACTATAAGAGGAACAACGACAATATATGTTCATTTTTTCATAAAGAAGCCAATTGAACATACACGCGATTTTTGGAATATTTCCACGGAAATTGTTTTTAATTTCAAAAAATGCCGAATGATAGATTTAATTTTATTTGATAGACTTCAGAATTCGACACCTTTCTTCAGAATTCACTCATTTTCTTCTATTACATTAGTCCTACTTTTGTTATATTAATAGATATGAATATTTATTATAAATTTTGGAAACTACCAATCATCAATGATTGATGATAAAGCAATGAGGTAAGGATGGGATAAACGTGAGTACTACAAAAAAAATCACAACAATACTGTTATTATGCCTAGTTGTATTCGCTATGTTTGAGACTTCCAATGCTTCCGCATCATATGGAAATTGGAAGTATAGTAATGGGGCTTGGTACTATTATCAAGGAAATACACTTACTACCGGATGGGTGTTTGATGGCAACGAATGGTACCATATGGACAATAATGGTGTCATGCAGAAAGGTTGGCTGAAAGAAAATCAGACCTGGTATTACTTGAAGTCAAACGGAGCAATGGCGACTGGTTGGATAAAGGATAAAAACAGTTGGTATTATTTAAATTCGAGTGGAGCGATGGCCACTGGATGGATAAAAGACCAAAACAAGTGGTACCATTTAGCCTCGAATGGGGCTATGGAAACAGGGTGGAAATGGATTCAAAATAAATGGTATTACCTTTATTCAAGTGGTGCGATGGCCACTGGGTGGGTAAAGGATAATAATAGTTGGTTTTATTTAGCTTCGAATGGGGCCATGGCCACTGGATGGATTTCAGATAAGGACTCTAAATATTTCCTCAACTCTAGCGGAGAAATGGTAACAGGATGGCAGACACTGAATGAGAATCGCTATTATTTTAATAGCAGTGGTGCAGCTTCAATAGGTGTAACCGAAATCGATGGACTCAAGTATCTGTTTAATAATGAAGGGATTCTTTCTTCGGGACACCAAATCGTAAACGGCTCTAGCTATTATGCAAATAGTGAAGGAGTTATATCTTCCGGCTGGCAAACAACTGATGGTAAAAAACAATATTTTGATGAAAATGGAAAAATGGCTGTTGGCGTGACGAATATCGATGGGACCTACTATATATTTAATACAGAAGGCTCTCTAGTAACAGGTTGGTATGAAGCAGACGGCAAAAAATATTTTGCCGATACCAATGGTGTTGCCCTTTCTGGAATGCAGACAATCGATGGTGAAGAGTTTTATTTTCTAGAAAATGGTCAGCTTGCTACAGGGGTATCGACAATTGGTGATAAAAAGTACTTGTTTAATAGTCTCGGTGAGCTTCTTACGGGTTGGCAGGTTATCAATAATGTAACATATTTTGCTGATAGCAACGGTGTTCTTCAAACAGGATGGATGACGATGGACGGGAAAAAGTATTACTTTAATCAAAACGGTTCAGCCTCCCAAGGCTGGGTTTGGATTGAAAACAAGTGGTACTATTTTGATCAAGATTTATCAATGAAAACCGGATGGTTTTTAGATTCGAATAAAAAGTACTACTTAAAGAGCGATGGATCCATGGCGACTGGATGGGCTTTAGATGAAAACAAGTGGTACTATTTTAACTCAGGCGGTGCCATGCAAACAGGATGGGTTCTAGATCGAGGCGCATGGTACTTTCTTGACAGTTCAGGCGTTATGCAAACAGGATGGTTATCCCAATCCAATAAATGGTACTATTTAAAAGCAAATGGTGCCATGGCTACTGGGTGGGCTTTAGACAATAACAAATGGTATTATTTCAACTCTAGTGGTTTCATGCAAACAGGATGGATTTTAGATCGTGGTACATGGTACTATCTAAACGGTTCAGGAGCTATGCAAACAGGATGGTTATCCCTATCCAGTAAATGGTATTATTTAGATGCAGGCGGTGCCATGAAAGTTGGATGGGTAACCGTCGGTGGCAAAGAATACATGATGGGTATCGATGGCGTTTGGATCCCCGGGGCAATTGCAATCCCAGAGTTAAAAAACAAAGTGATTGTTCTTGACCCAGGACATGGTGGCCGAGATAGTGGCGCCGTTGGTGGTGGGTATTACGAAAAAAATATTGTATTAGATGTTGGATTGCAATTAAGAGATTTCCTTACAATGCACGGAGCACTTGTCTATATGACGCGTAATACGGATGTGTATTTAACTCTATCAGAACGAGTAGAAATCTCGAATTCTATTAAGCCTGACGCTTTTATTAGCATCCACACGAATTCAGCAGCAAGTAGTACTGCTTCAGGACTTGAAACATTTTGGAATTCAGTGGGGGGCGCTCTACCAGAGGAAAGCAAACAGCTTGCGAGCGCTCTTCAAAACTCATTAATCAACACGACAAGTGCAGTAAACAGAGGTGTCAAGGATGCAAACTTTGCTGTCATTCGAAATAACCAAGCACCTGCTGTATTAGTAGAATTGGGATTCATCTCAAATAGCACGGAACGATCAAATATGTTGAGCAGTAGCTACCAGGATAAACTTATTAAGGGAATCTATAACGGACTACTAGCGTTTTTCTAAATGGCGTGTGACTCAGTCACACGCTTTTTTGTTGTGCAAATCAGGGTGGGACAGAGGGACAGGTCCCTTGTCCCAAACAGTATCATGTACAAAGGTGCAAGATACCTAACGGGACGAAAGTGCCCCCACCAAGGGTTGGTAGGGGCACTTTTCTTAAAGTTTAGTTATATAGTTTATGGCTTCACGTTCATGGTACTGCATTTTTGACTGAATATCGATTTTTAGCTCTTGACAAAGGCAATCCTCTAACAGTGCTCGGTTCTTGTTAAACTGAATGCTGTGCCAATAGTATTTTGCTTTGTAAATGACTTTTTTCATGCATATTCCCCTTTCGGTTTATCACATAAATCGAAAGAGCCCGTGTTCGGCAACTGGCTGGCATAGTCCAAAAGACCGTAGCCCCTCTAGTTTTGCGTCATCATCTTTCAATGATTTTGCCTTTTCGTACGATTTATGTATGCTTCATATTTACTATAAAATAAGATATTAATAGATTGAAAGGGTCTTTTGTCCTATTTTGTCGATAATTTGTACCTTTAAGCTAGATCATAATGAGGTACGCGTAAGACAGCTCCATTCGATTTTCCAACCTCCACATATCGTAAATGAATTGTTTTGTAGACAAATTAAGGAATGCAAAAAGTGCTCCTATTGCAGATAAGTTGAATGTTTGTTTCCATATAACAAACTACTATCTACAATAGAAGCACGTACTATTTTATCATGTTTAACTGAAATAAAAGCAAGCGACCTGTTCCCTAGTGATGGGTGCGCAGATCTTTGATGAAGCTGTAAATAATGATTCCCATAATGATTGCTAGTGGGAATGCCGTGATGATGGCGACCGTCTGTAGCATCGTTAGGGTTGATTCGTTAAATAACAGGGCAATCGGTAAAATAATAAAGATTAATGACCAGAATACTTTTAAAAATTTAGGTGGTTCTTTGCCAATTTCTAATTTTTTCAATGAATATTCAGCTACTACATAAGTTAACGCATCAAACGTACTTGCATAGAAAGCAATCATCGCAATGGCCAATATCGCGAGGCCAATCATCGGAATCGGAAGTTGGTTGAATATCTCAAGGATGACTGCATCTGGTGTTGCTCCTGATGCAAGCATTCCCGCAGCGTCTACGTTCCCATGTGTTTGGTGGAAAAGTCCAAAGTTACCGAATATAATAAATGACGAAAATGTTCCTAGCAAACCAAAGGAATACCCACCTACGATCGTTTCTTTAATTGTTCTTCCTTCTGACACCTTACCGATAAAGAATGGTGTTGCGACAAACCATGTAATCCAATAGGCCCAATAGAAGACTGTCCAGTCCTGCGGGAATCCTGAACCACCTTCTCCAGAAACGCGAAGTGGGTCCATCCAGGTGGCCATACTGAAGAAATCGTTCACCATTTTTCCTATTCCTGTAACTCCACTTTCAACGATAAACTTCGTTGGTCCTAAGATAAGGAATACCGCAAGTAGCACAACAAATGTGCCCACACATATAGTTGCGAGCTTCGAAATCCCCTTCATCCCGATTGTAACAGCAGTAGTATAGATAACAGCAATAATGACTAAAATAAAAATCATTAACCCGATACCCTGAGGAATTCCAAATAAATTCGAAATGACGTTCGAAAGCAATGGAGTTGTTAACGAGAACGTTGTAGCTGTCCCTCCAAGCAAACCAATAATCGAGAAAATATCAATCGCTTTTCCCAAAACGCCATCTGCATGCTTTCCGATTACAGGACGGCAAGCCTCTGACAATCTTTGACGAGTCCGTTTTTTAACAAACATCATATACCCATAAGCAGCTGCAGGAAGGATATAAAAGCTCCAGGCGATTGGCCCCCAGTGAAATAGAGGATAGGCAGAAGCAAAATCCTGTCTCTGCGCTAAGCTTAAATCTTCAATTCCAAACGGGTTGGCACCGAAATAATAGGCCCACTCGATTAATGACCAATATAAAATATCAGCAGCCATCGTTGAGGTAAAAATCAAGATTCCCCAAGTAAGCCCCTTATATCTAGGTTTTTCAAGGGTACCAAGCTTGATTCTACCATAACGGGAAAAAGCAACCCAGAGTGATATCAAAAATACAGCCAGTCCAAATACTAAATAAAATGCGCCAAGTTCCCCTACTAAAATACTTCGAAGTATTTCGATTACGTTCCCGCTTGCACTTGGAAAAAGAAATAGAACAAGCGCTAAGACGATCGTAATAACAAGCGGTGTAAGTGTTAAAAACCAATCAATTTCTTGTTTCTTATTTTGTGGATTCATACTTTCGTTCTCCCATCAGTTCCATGCTGTTTTTATAATAGTTTTTTGCATAACGATACATCTTAAGCGTGTAGTCTCCAAACTTCACTCCTAAGGCTTGTTTATATTGAGCCCACATTGACCATAAGAAACCGCTAAGTGATATATACATATAAATTCTAAGGCGTTCTTCATCTGATGGACCATTTTCAAAATAATAGTTCATAATGTTTTCCAGCTGCTCTTGATTGTAATTGCTGTAGAGCGCAAACATCGAAAGATCAATCACTGGGTCACACATTGCTGAGTATTCCCAGTCAATGAGTTTAAGTTTCCCATCCGGCAAAACTAGGATATTATCCACATGTGCATCAATATGACTAAAAA
Organism: Bacillus sp. JJ1566; assembly: GCF_036962685.1. Classification (NCBI taxonomy): domain Bacteria; kingdom Bacillati; phylum Bacillota; class Bacilli; order Caryophanales; family Bacillaceae; genus Bacillus; species Bacillus sp. JJ1566. The sequence goes on from NZ_JBALOP010000006.1 coordinate 21,145, forward strand.
CAGATGGAAGATCCATTTTTTCAAGGACAGTTAGAAGGTCATCCATTTTTGCACGAACCTCAGAAAAATCCTCAAAAACAATCGCTTTATGCGTTTTACAGAGGTCCTCGTAAAATAAAATCTGTTGTTTAATGTCGAAATGATGAGGTACAACAATTCCACTTGTATGAAGCTCTCTTAATAGGTTCATACTCTTTCTCAGCTCAATTTCATTATGTTCATCGGCACTTCTTGATCCTGTTTCGTATTCAGAAATTTTTATACCGGTTTTCGGGTCAATATACACGATGTTTTCTGTAATCCTTAAAGGCTGAACTGCTTGAATGCTTTCGTATTCCTCGTTGCGATGGATGAGATTTTCTGTCCCCTGTCCAGGAATGCGACAAACGTATTGTTTTTCACTTATTGAAAAACGGAATGAATTATTGGTCATGCCGACTTTGATTGGCTTAATATTCTTGATTTCATCTTCTTTTATATTAAAAATGAACGACAATAATGACATCGTTTCACTTTTCGAATTTTCACGATAGCTTGTATCAAATTCTCTAAGTTCTTCAAGGCTTTCAAATTCATAGACAACATTCGGCCCTTGCGGATTGATGTACATTTCAAAGCTTTCGAGATTGTTCATAAAGACATGTTCCCAATAATCGTCCTCTGTACCAGGTGTGTGGTAGGCCTTTTCCAAAAGAGGAACGAGTGTATCCGAAAAGTCTTGTGAGAAAAACACCGATCCGTACATATGCCACATATCGGTACCGCCGATTTCCACGTCGACAATACGATTATTATCGTCGATTTGCAAGCACCATTCCGGTGTGTAACCTTCTGATTTTACAGCACAATACCAAGCTTCAAACTCATATTTGTTATATAGATTTTTCGTAAAATAGTTGTCACTTGTTAAGATGTAAGTATTTTTTAGTAAATGACGAACATGATACACAGTAGCAAGGTTATTTTTAGTGTCATATTCTTCATTGTAAACAAGCTTAACCCCATACTTCTCGATAAGGTACTCGAATTTCTCCTTCTTATAGCCAACAACGACAGTAATGTCAGTGATTTCTGCTTCCAACAGCTGTTTAATTTGGCGCTCAATCATCCGCTCACCGAAAACCTCTACCAAACCTTTCGGGGTTTCATAGGTGACTGGCACGAAACGTGAACCAAAGCCTGCAGCGAGAATAATCGCGTTATCCACACGGTGTTCCTCAAGTAAAATTTGTCCTGCCTCCGTTACTTCAAAGCCGTTTTCGGCATTTTTTAGTAGCCCTTCTTCTAGGAGGGTGTTTACTAAATTATTCGTTACTTTAAGTGTAAAGTGGCAGTTTTCTGCAAGCTCATGTTGTGTACATTGATTATTTTTATTACATTCTCTTAAGATTTTTAATAGTTCTATATTCAAAATTCGACACCCTTCGATACATTTTTATTTAAATTTACACCATCTCTGGCCCACTTTCAATACTTTTTATTCAAAAAATGAATGAATTGATTATGGGACAGGGGGACAGGTTCCTTGTCCCACCAATTTCTTCCTGGGACAAGGAACCTGTCCCTCCGTCCCAATTAGGTCCTTTTACCTATTAAACTTTCGACAAAATACGACGATATTAATACAGGATTTGAAAAAATTCGTACGAGAATAGCAAAATCACTGAAAGGTGACTACGCAAAGCTATAGGGGCTAAAGTTCTATAACTAGGCCAGCCAGCTACCGAAAACGAGGAGGTAAACAAATCATGAGTACATGGATAACGCCAGAAGAAATGGAGAGGAAAAGAAAGAGAAACAGAACTCTTTTATATATCTCTCTTCCAGCTCTAGTGATTTTAGGAAGTGCAGCAATAACAATACTTGCAAATCAGATTTAACATGTAAAAAGGGTCCAATAAGTTCTTTACTTATTGGACCCTTTCTTATGATATCATCCAGGTCATAGGGTGAGAGATTAGGACACTGACCTCCAAACACCGCTCATATCAAGATAATACCAAGCATTATTATCAAATATCCATCCTGTTTGCATGACGCCAGATGCGTCTAGAAAATACCAATCTGAGCCAGATTTTAACCATCCCGTTTGCATCACGCCAGATGCGTTTAGGAAATACCAATCTGACCCAGTTTTTAGCCAGCCTGTTTGCATCACGCCAGATGAGTCTAGGAAATACCAGTCTGAGCCGATTTTTAACCAGCCTGTTTGCATGGCACCAGAAGAGTCTAGGAAATACCAGTCTGCTCCGGTTTTTAGCCATCCTGCTTGCATGACGCCATTCGTATCCAGGTAATACCAATGCTCCTTATCCTTTATCCAACCGATTCGCATTGCACCTGTGCTGTCTAATAAGTACCATTTGCCTCCGTCATGAACCCAGCCTGTTTGCATGATTCCATCTT
>NZ_JBALOP010000006.1:23583-23766 GCF_036962685.1 Bacillus sp. JJ1566
CTTGACCAAGATAATACCAAGTTCCCTTTACATATTTCCAACCAGTTTGCATGGCACCATTATCACTGAGGTAATACCATTTTTTATCGGTTTCGACCCAACCATTTTTCATAGCGCCGCTTTCATCTAAATAATATTTCACGCCATTTTCTTCAATCCATCCAGTTTGCATGATTCCATCTT
>NZ_JBALOP010000006.1:23806-51467 GCF_036962685.1 Bacillus sp. JJ1566
CTTGACCAAGATAATACCAGGCTCCATTCAAATACTTCCATCCGGTTTGCTTGGTTCCATTTTCATTAAAGTAATACTGTTTTTTGTCAATTTCTAGCCATCCCGTCTGCATGGCCCCACTTTTATCTAAATAATACTCCACGCCATTCTCTTCAATCCAACCGGTTTGCATCGCTCCATCAGGGGCTAAATAATACCAGTATCCATCATCCAATAACCAACCTTGCCTCTTTATATTCGACTCGAAGTAATACCACGTATTATCGAGAAACCACCAGCCATTATAATCCTTTGTTTTAAAAGAAAACGTAACAGGTTTCGAAGCGTTTTTCCATGCATCTATTGCGACTAATTCCATCGTGTATGTCGTACCGCTTTCCAGGTTAGAAAGAATAGTAGAAATTTCTCTTGGTAATGTTGTTGGATTCCAAAATTCGGTATACTCCGTTTTTAATATTTTATCATCTAATTTAATATAATACCGGTCAACAAGTGTTTCATTGTCTAATGCAACGTTCCATGTTAGTTTGACTTGTGTTTCTTTAATATCATCCACAGTTACATCTTCATTTACGAAATATGGAGGAATTGTTTCATCAATCGTTTTTTTAAAAGGGATTTGAATGGTGTATGAATCTAGCCATTTATTCTTCGTAAAATCTCTTGTCTTAATTTCAACCTTATTCTCAAAAACATTGACCAATAATCCCTGAGAGAGCCCAAAAGAATTTCCTGCATCAACCCATCCATAAGCTACCGCACCTGTATTAACCATCGTGAACTCATTTTGGAATACTGTTCTTGGATGATTTAATAGATTATGAGAATGACCTGTAAAAAAAATGACCTGCGGATATTGGCGTAGAATTTCATTTAGCTTTTCTAATTCACTACCCCATTCATCGCTGCCATAAACCGTTTCATTTATAGGCTGGTGCAGGAACACAAATATCGGTTTACTTGGATCGGCATTCTCTTTTAACTTTTCTTGCAACCACTTGTATTGCGCATCAGATATAATGGCATCATCCCCATTACTAGGGTTGGTAATTCGCGATTCTTCGCCACCTAATACAATGAAGTGATACCCCTCAATCCATTTGTCATAATACAAGCCAGGCATTTTTGTTTTATCGATAAATCGATCGATGAAATATTGTTCTGTATGCTCTGGCTTTGGCCAATAACGTCCTTCAAAAAACTCATGATTTCCCATTGTTATAATTTTTTCTGCACTTGGGAGGGAAAAATAATTTAAAATTTGATTAAAGCCATCATATTCGAAGGGTTGTCCACTTTGAGTCAAATCACCAACGATTGCAATAGCTTGATAATTCGGAGCAAGTTGTTTATACGTTTTTAAAGCGTGCTCAAACCCCCTTTCCTGTGCACCATACCCTCCAATATGGACATCACTAATAACTGGAAACTGCAAAATAGGTTTTTCCATTGCCATTACTTGGTCTTCAGCAAAGGCAGAGTTGGTTAGAAAAAGGAATATTGAAAAACATAATATTATAGAGCAGGTAATCTTTCTCATTTTTCTCCCTCATATTTCTTCATTTAATAGTTTTCAAGTCTTTTTTACACTTCATACATAATCATATATTACAATAACAATAGATAGCCATCAATTTTATTCGGGAGAATAGCATCCTCTTATTCTTTAGCTTCCGGAAACAAACCTAAAAGTAAAAGGCTGTCAAGGTAATCTTGACAACCTTACATTTCTTATCCGTTTTCCAAATACTATCACACTATAATTATCATTTTTATTCCTTTATCTTAAAACAGACTCAAGGACAGCCTTAACCTTCGGTGTTACATCATAACTTCCGTTTTTTACATCTTCAATCAACATGGCTACTAAAAGGCTTGGATTTTCTGTATTGAATCCAACAAACAAACCGTTTTCCTGGCCATCCTCATCTTTTGTTGCTTTTAGCTCAGCTGTACCTGTTTTTCCCGCAATCCTTATGCCTTCAATTTTCGCATCATTCGCAGTACCATTCGGGTCCTCTACAACCTGCACAAGATCTTCTAAAATGATTTTTGCGTTTTCAGCAGTTAAAACATTTTCTTTCCAAAACTCAGGTTCAGCCGCCGACTCATCAAGTAGTAGCTTCGGCTTTATCAGGTTTCCAGAATTTAATAATGGTGTAAAAGAAACTGCCAAATGGATTGGACTCATTTCAAGCTGCCCCTGGCCATATCCTGTATCTGCTGTTAATACATCAGAGTTTAAGCCTTCATTTGAAACCTTTGACTCATAGACAGGATATTCGAATGGGAATGGTTCTCCAAATCCGAATTTTGTTAATTCTGATTCAAAGCGTTCTCCACCAATACCTAATGCAGCCTGTGCGAAATAAATATTGTCAGAGTATACAAAGGCATCTCTTAAGTTCACCGGTTTTCCAGGATCAGTAACCCTTGTGATAGAATATCCGCCCCATGATTTATCCTTTTGCCACTGCTTCCCTGTGATGTCAATTGAAGTTTCAGGGGTAATCACTTGGTTCTCAAGCGCGATTCCAGCTGTAAGTGGTTTAAAGGTGGAACCAGGTGCATAGGTCAATATAAAGCGGTTGACTAATGGTTTAAGTGGATCTTCATTTAATGCGTTCCATGGAGCATTTCCTAATACAAAGGCATTTGGATCAAATGACGGACTACTGACTAGTGCAAGTGCTTCACCAGTTAATGGGTGGATAGCGGCTGTCGCCCCGGCATTTCCGCCCAGCTGATCATGTGCGACTTGCTGGACATCAATATCAATCGTTAAGCGAATCGTTTCGCCATCCTTTGCTTCTTTTTTAGCAAGAGTAACATTTTCAGCGTCATTTCCTTTTTTAATGTAGAGATGTGCTCCTTTTTCTCCTCTTAGGCGGTCCTCAAATACAAACTCTAGACCTTTCTTTCCAACTATATCATTCGCTGAATAGCCTTTTCCTTTAAGCTTTTCTAAATCCTCTGCGGTTACTGTCCCAATATACCCGATTAAATGCGCAGCTGCATCTTTAAAAGGATACACACGAGAATCAACCTTTTTTGAAAGCACCCCGCTTAATTGTGTTACCTCTGTCGCAAGCGCTTGTTCCTGTAATGGAAGTCTTGCAATCGGTACAAAATAATGAGGCTGAACCCAAGTAGCATTTAAATTTTTTTCAATCGACTCAGGTGTTAGTTTTAATAACTCTGCGACCTTTGAAATAATAGCCGTTTTATTTTCGCCGAGGTCTTGTGGTACCATTCCGATTTCATAGACAAGCCCATTTTCCGCTAGCTTTACACCGTTGCGGTCCAGAATTTCCCCTCGTTTTGGCGATGATTGCTCGATGCCAATTCCATCCCCTTCCTCCAAGTCTGGAAAGAACATCGCTGGTACCCATCTCACGGTCCACTTCTTTTCATCTTCCGTTTCCTCTAAAACGAGTGTCGCTTCTTCTGTGAATTCAATGGGTCCCGCAATTGTTTCCATTGAAAGATTGTATGTTAAAGCAACTTCACCCTGTTCGTTAGGTTCGATTTCTTCATCCGGAAATTTGAAATCGATTTTAAGGTTACTAATATCGATATCATTGTAAATCTTATCAAACCGCTCCACGAATTCATCCTTGTTTACCTTTTCTTTAACATCTTCTGAGAATTGACTATATACTTTTGCAAAATCATGTTCTTCCCAATCAGAGATAAATGCTTGAAAACGGTCTTCAGGTTTCGGATCGTTATTACAGCCTGTTAGTAAAGCTGTACTCACTATGAGGCTAATCCATAACAAAATGTTACGATTCATTACTATAATTCCTCCCCTCACTTTATTTCCAATTTAAGGTACTATCATCATTATACATAGTTTTGTTTATTTTTAGGTCCTGATTTGTTTTAAATACTCAACACCTAAAAGTTTTACATTATTTTCTTCTTCCAATTATTATCCAGAACGTGATATTCTCATTAAGTCATTAAATCATTTTCATCACCAAGGGGGATTCACTTGAAAAAGCTGCTTATTACAGTTTTAGGTATGGGTATTCTGGTAGGTTGTCAAGCACAGGAAGAAATCGCAAAAGATGAGTCAAAAGCTGACACTGAGGTAAATAATAAAGACGATAAAAAGCTACCTACACAAGTGAATAAGGAACCAATTGATCCTTTGAAAGAAGAAGAAGATCTCACGGATCAAGGTGTGCAAGATAAAACAATAACTAATCCTGCAAAAGTTGATAATAATATGATAAAAACAACTGGAAACACCGAAAATTTATCCACAAGTAATCCTTCAAATAGGGACGCGACTATAAGTAAAGTTGATGCTCAAAAAACTACCGAAGAAAAGCAATCCACAACTAAGTCAAAGCCAAAGCCACCGGAGCGACTCGAGTCTTTTTCCTATAAAAATAGAACCGCTGGAGGGGCTACAACGGATTTAAATATTCTAAATCAAAGACTGAATCAATTAAAGAAGGAGAAAGCCGACGATAAAGCCTTCATCGAGAATCGTATTCCTGAATTAGAAAATCTAATTGAAAAGGAAACAATTGAACTTGAGGTATTTTATCAACAATCCATTCAGCCTAATTTAGAAGAAAGTCAGCTAACCGAAATAAAGAAGCAAATGGATGATATACAAGACCGAATAGATGTTTACTATAATGAACTACAAAATTTAAGAAGGATTCCGGACGAGATATATTATTTGGACTCTGAAATTGAATTTTATGAAGCCTATATTGCTTATTTAAAAGAAAACTTCAGTTACTAAAAAAGGGACACCATCAGTACTTCCGATTAACTGATGGTGTTTTCCATGTTTCACATCCATCCACCGACCTAATTCTCACTCCCACATCGTATGTATATATGATAGGGACAGAGGGACAGGTCCCTCGTCCCACCATATTTTTCCTTAAGAACAAAGTGGGACAGGGGACCTGTCCCTCTGTCCCACAATAGCTTGGAGGTTTATTTATGACACAAGAGCAGGATTTTATCACGAAAACATACTATCATACATTTATTTTTGAAAATGATAAGCGGCACCCAGTGGAAATTCTCGGTGAGGCGTACATAACTGAGCAAGAAAAAGAGCTATATGACTTATCTTATATTCGCTTTGCTCAAGGTGAGATTTATTTTAACTGTAAAGATTATGAATCTGCAATTTATAAATGGGAAAGCATCACGAACGATCTTCAGCCATGGGCGAAGAAAAATATAGCGGACGCATACTATGAGCTTGGCTTGCTTTCAAATGCAGAAGAGGTATATGGCTCGATTATTACAAAAAATAAAACCTTGACGAGTGAGGTTTCTTTGAGTCTATTCTCCCTTTATCTCGAGGATAACAAGCTCGATGCAGCCTATCGTGTAATGCAGGAAGCCATTGAAGGAAATCCCAATTATCCTGAATTAACAACAATTGCTAAGCGTTTTTATGAGGAGCAGGAGGATTGGAAAAATGCGATGGAACTTGCCATCAATGAAGCTAAACGGACACAGGATCTTGAATGGTTTGACACTCTAATTGATTATAGCTTATCTGGACATGGCTCTTCGTATTCCCCAGATACATTCGTTTCCGTGTTGAAAAAGCTGTATGAACTTGACGAGCCACGATTTAAGCAACTATTGATGGCCATTTGGAAAAGCTACCAGAATACGGACCAATATTTAAGTTGGTTACATGCAGTTATTCAAATCTTGAAGGATATAGAAATTAACCCATATGACTCTTGGTATACAATCTCAGAATTATTTGAGGAAGCATATCTTGAATTAACGACTGGAAATTATTTATTACGTGATATTGGACAATTGATGCCAAAATTACTAATCAATTGGTTGAATACAACTACTGCAACAAATGGACTGACAGCTTCTGCAGCAATCCTGGCGTGGGATGACATCTTTCCTTCGACTATCAAAACAGTAATAGTAAAGGAAGCTGAAATTGTTCTAGAAAATGCGCACAATCAAGCATTATCCTTGGATGAATGCCACCACTTCGTGAATATCATCGTTGACTGGGCACGTAAAAACAATATCGAAAGTAGCAATCGGTTAATTTGGGGCTTTAATCAACTTTTTGATAAGGAAACGACAAACCTACTTATTCTTGGCAAGGGCAAAGGTTCCTTCATTAATTCGATTGTAGATGAAGAAATTTTAACTCCATCTCTTTTCAATTTTACGAGCATCCAATATAGGGAGAAGAAGGAAATCATTGAGGTATCAGATACAGGATGCAGTCAACTTACCACACCGTTGGAAAGCCAACATCCTGATTCAATAGTGGAAATATCGCTGCCATCTCCACACTTACCTGAACTCGGACTACGATTCAATACAACGGGGCTGAATGAGTATTTTATGGAGAAAAGAAAGACGTTCGGCTTTTTACCAGTGGTAGATGGAATATTATTTGTAAGTGATGCTGAGAAACTATTAGATATTGATTATGATTATCTCACACAAATCAAACTCAGCGCAAAGGATACTCCGGTCCATTTTTTACTGCGTAATATGTTCGACGCGGAAAAAATGAAGGAATACTTCCCGGATGCTGTTTTCCATTCCAATAAAAATGGGGATTCCTTACGTGATTTAAAAACAAGTTTCCCGATTAACAATCGTGTTGGTAAAATCTTATTTTTACTTAGAAAAGTCATTTCCAGCCTTTTGAAAAAACGGGCTGATGCTGAAAACAAACTTATAGAGTTAATCGCCCATAATGAAGAATACAATACGAGACTTGCTGGATTTTCGAATAGCCTTCGGGATAAAGAATCAGAGCAGAGTGACGAGACGGTTGAATCATTTTCAGCAGTCATCGAGGAGGTAAAACGCACCATTTCTGAGAAGATACCACAGATTATCTCAGATTGCTCCAAGTATATAAAGGAAGATAGCAACCTCAATCAACTTCACATTGAGTTAAATGAAAAAATGAATGACGAGATTCAGAATTTATTTAATCAAGAAATAGTACCAAGTCTTTCTACTTTACTTCAGGAGTGGCTCGAAAATGCGAAGTCAAAATTAGCTGCAACTCAAGACTATTTAGATGAAATGACACAATCCCTTGCGGAGGGTTATCCTAAAAATGAACTTAAGTTACAATGTGATTTTAAAATTGTTGAGGACTGGGGTCGAGACATTAGTCGCATGACCTATCAGCTTCACATTGAAAAGGAAAACATCATGCTTCGCCACAATCCTGCTCAAGTGTTGTTGAAAGGTGCAGGTAAAGTGTTGGGCTTGCTTCCGCAAAAACAACAAGCATACATGCTCAACCAGTATAAGAAATATGTGGAAAATGCATCCTACAACGATGTTGTTGAGTCCATCCAAGCAAAGTTTTGGCTGCAATTTGACTTTTTCAAAAAATCACTACTGCAAGATGTCAGCTTATTCTATAAAGAACCACTAGATGAACTATCACGGGCAATTGACGAAACAACGAACCGTTCTGAACAGGATAAAGAAACCCTAGCAAAGATGAAGTCAAACCCGGAAATGTACTATGACCCATTAAAAATATTCGAAACTAGACTTGTCCAATACGAACGTATTATGCAGAAAAGTAATCTAGGTCATCTGTTAAAAACACGATATTAATTTTATAATCTTTCTAAAACGAGCGACCCCAAAAAATCGCTCGTTTTCTTATGTTCCTTTTTATATTGGGATTTAACAATAGAAAGTTGGGTGCCTCCACTCCCCTAGCCTCTCCCCAACATCCACACGGATTGGCAGAAATTTCATATGTTATTGAGAAGGGAGGAATTATGGTGAGCTACCATATAACAAGAGATTATATTAGGTTAGGCAATTCACGGTCTGGCCAAAAGCTAAATGGGGTTCGGTTTATTGTGAGTCACGATACAGGAAATCCTGGGTCGACAGCTTATCAAAATATGAACTATTTTAATAATCAACAACCATCTGCTTCGGCACATACGTTTATTGATGATAAATATATTCTGGAAATCATCCCTCTAAATGAAAAGGCTTGGCATGTTCGCTACGATATCACGAAGGATAATCAGATGTTTGGCGATGATGCAAATGATGCAGCAATTGGTGTGGAATTGTGCCATGGGGGTGCCATTAATTTTCAGGAAGCGTATAAGCGTTATGTCTGGTACCATGCCTACCTCTGTCAAACCTTTAATCTAGATCCCAAAAAACATATTGTTCCTCACAGTTATTTAGATCCCGCTAGAAGATCCGATCCACAGAATGCATTAAACAAAAACGGAGTATCCTGGGACCAATTTTTAACAGATGTCAGCAATGCGTTTGGTGCAGGTAAAGCAAACTCCAGTAGCAGTGGAAAGCAAACCGGATGGGTTTTTACTAATAAATGGTATTTCTATGATTCGAACGGAGTCATGAAGACCGGTTGGTTAAAGGACGAGGGTAAGTGGTATTACCTTAACCCTGATGGCAGCATGGCCACTGGGTGGAAATTAGTAAATGACAATTGGTATTTCCTTGCCGATAATGGTGAAATGAAAACTGGATGGTTAAAAGATAATGGGAAGTGGTACTATTTACACCCTGAAGGTTATATGGCTACAGGATGGGCGATGGTGGACGGGAAATGGTATTACCTTGCTGATAACGGGGTAATGAAGACCGGATGGGTTAAAGTGGATGGAAAGTGGTACTACTTGAATCCAGATGGTGATATGGCCATCGGATGGAAAAAAGTAAAAGACAAATGGTATTACCTTGCCGATAACGGGGTAATGAAAACCGGATGGGTTAAAGTGGATGGAAAGTGGTACTACTTGAATCCAGATGGTGATATGGCCGTCGGATGGAAAAAAGTAAATGGCAAATGGTATTACCTTGCTGATAACGGTGAAATGAAAACCGGTTGGGTTAAAGTAGATGGAAAATGGTACTACTTGAATCCAGATGGTGATATGGCCATTGGATGGAAAAAGGTAGATGACAAATGGTTCTACCTTGCTGATAACGGAGAAATGAAAACCGGCATCATCCAAATAGGAGAAACCTATTACGCCCTAAAAAACAACGGAGAAATGCTCGAAAACACAAACATCGAAATCGGCCCAGACGGCGCACTACAATTTTAGGGACAGGGGGACAGGTTCGTCGTCCCACCATATTTTCCCAGGGTCAAGGAACCTGTCCCCACGACCCACCCTCGACCCACTAAATGATTTCAGGAATCCTTTTTATTTCTCGGTCAGTAAAAACGTCATACTCATCCGTACTCTTCGTTGAAAATTCGGATACAACTGCCCCTTCTTCCCCGGCTTGGAACCAGTGCAAGGTATTTGGTTCTAAGGTGTACTGTTCACCAGGTTTTAGGACGATTTCATTCCACACAGTGAAGGTGTCTTTTTTGTCTTCCGGAATTGTAGCTTTTGGTTGGTCCACTGCTGGTCCCGGCACATATAGGTAAACGGTTCCATAACGGCATCTAAATGTCTCCTCCTTACCCGGAGATTCTCCTACCGGTGGATGTAAATGTTCAGGACAAGTCTGGTTAGGAAGAAGCACTAAGTCCTTCGCGCAGCAGCGCTCAGTATTGATGTATACCATCAACTGTAATCCTATCTCTCTCACTCTATTTAACCCATAGTCTGCGATTTCAATTCTAGCAATCTCTTCCTCTGTCAAAACAATCTTGCACTTTTTAAAGTATTCCAAGGTTTCCTCTTTAATGAGATCGAACTCTTTGCGAGATATCATAATAAGCCTCCTATTCTTTATTATCTAATACAAGTGTATGACAAATAATGGAGAATTACTATATCATAATGATGAAGGAAGATGTGGCGTGGGACAAGGGGACAGGTCCACTGTCCCACTTCCATTATCACTGTATAAAAACACGTTGTATCTAGCTGCCCAATTGGGATTCGTAAACCAAGTTTGATTTTAAAATATACGTACATAAAGATCTATGGAGATATTCGTAACCCCAATTAAGTGTAAGAATTAGTTTTTAAAATGCATATCTTTTTGTTTTGAATACGTCTAATAAGGGTAAGGGGGGAAAGTTGTGAATGAAGAAAGTATAGAGATAATGAGAGAGATATCGAATGAAGAGCTTGTAAATCAGCTTTTTGATATGTATGGAAATGATTTGAAACGAATTGCATTTATGTATGTGAATGACCTTGCCCAATGTGAGGATATCATCCAGGATGTGTTTATTTCGTGCTATAAAAATCTTTCTACTTTTCGAAAGGAAGCGCAATACAAAACATGGCTGATTCGCATCACAATTAACAAGTGTAAGGATTATCAGCGGAAATGGAGTTTCCGAAATCTCATATATAAGCCTCTTATGGAGCCGTTTATTCACTCCGCCGAAAAAGGAGCCGAGGATGTATATGTGAGATCAGTGGAATCCAATCAAATTGTAATGGCTATTTCCCAGCTACCTTCGATTTATAAGGACATTTTGATTCTTTTTTATTATCAAGATTTATCGATGAATGAAATTAGTCAGATTACAAATGTGAAAGTAAATACGGTGAAAGCCAGATTGGCACGTGGAAGGCAGCAACTGAAAGAAAGACTGCTTAAGGAAGGTGTTGAGTATGGATCAATTCGATAAAGAAATTAAGGAAGAGCTACATACCTATTTTAAGAACGAAATAAAGATTAAGCAAAAAGAGAAACAGAGACTTAATGAGAGTTTGTCAAGAATGAATCATAAGAAAATGCCAAAAATTGGATACTATGCGTCGTTAGCCGGAGTCCTCGTTTTATTGGTACTACTGGTCACTCCGATGGTGAATGACTTTGAAAACAACAAGCCAGGTGCGGAGAAAGATAACATCAGCGAAAACCATCCCGAAAAGGATAATCATTTGAATGAAAAAGAAGTGCCGGTTATTGAGGACATTGAAGAGGATGAAAATAAAGAAAACGATGTAGATGAACATACAGAGGACACGAATCATGAACAGCAATCCGAAGAGGAAAAAGAGGAACCAGCTGTTCCAGATGAAGAATCAAGTAGTTTTATTAGTATTAAAGATGGCACTATCTATATTAGGGACATCACATTAGGAATGTCTTCGAGCGAGGTTATTACAATTTTGGGGGAACCGCTTTTTAATGGAACAGATCCTGAAGACGGCTTCTACGATACTACAACAAAATATGATGATATGTATATAGGTTACTATCAAGATAAGGCAAGCACCATTCACTATAATGGTTCACTAGATTTAGAGGATATCTTAAATGAGTTTAGCGGCCCAAAATACCAGATGGGAGACTCATTCTTATTTCACTCCCCTGAAAAACAAATGATAGTTAAAATAGAACCCTATGGAAATAATCGGTATGGGCTATGGTTAGGGTATGAGGATCCAAATTTCCATTACTCTTTAGAACAAGGCGTTATTACTCCGTTAGAGTCCACGGATAAATAAGCCCCTGTTTCTAATAATCCCGCTTTTCTGGTAAAGGCGGGATTTTTTTTATCACAAGGACAGGTTAGAAGTATTTTGAATTGGTTCATTATACATTGGGACGAGGGACCTGTCCCTCTGTCCCACTATGGAGTTACGCTTAAGCTTTCAGTTAATAGGTATTCTCCGTCGCTTGGATGTTCTTTTGTTGCATTCATGGCGTCTAGGTCATTGAAGTGCCACCATTCTGAAGCAAGAGGCGTTAGGCCTGCATTAGTTAGATAGGTTTGAAGTGTAATGGCTGATTCATTCATTGAATCTGCTAATCTGGCAGTTTTCCATGCAGTTGGAGATGTCGATGGAACGGGTTTGGTAAATGTAATAGACGCCAAGCTTAATTCATGTATTGGGGTTGGCATTGTATATTCGGTGTAATCGGTGATTTCATCTACTAAGTATTCACCTATTGCAACCTCTTCTTCTGAATTAATTTTAGCCAAAGTCACATCAATCGCATAACCCATTTGGTGGTTTGAAACACTTGTAGCGATAAACCAATTTGTGCTCCAAGGAGTTGTGTTGATACCCGCCATCACATCAATATCAACATTCGCTAAGTTGGTCAATGCCTCTACCACCGCTTTTTGAGTGGAGTATGGCCGATACCCTTCATAAATGACTAATGTATTCCCATTTGCTAATGCTTCTTGCTGGGCGAGATATATTTTTTTTGACATGGAATATAAGACAGGAACAATAAATTCTTCTTTTCCAAGTCTCTCATTAAATGGTTTACCCTCGTATAAAGCTTGTCCAGTTATTCCTGGAATAGCTGCCCCGGATGAAACGAATTTGGAAGAATAGGTGTTGCTGTTATCATATACAATAGAAGGAATCACATCGGGAAGGTTGATGAAACAATACGTATTATCGACCCATCCTACTGTAAAAGCATTTTGTATAAACCACCAGTTTCCTTCCTCTTTTAAAATGGTAAAGGCAGTACCTGCTTTAAGCATTTCAACCGTTTCGGAATCCTTAGCTGGAGATGTTTTTAAGTTTAAATCGATTGATGCATAACCGGTTGCCCCATCAATCGGCAATTCCAAATCCCCTTTGTAGTTGACAGGAGTCGGGATTGGCTCTAGCTCTTCTAGTGGGGCTGGTTCCTGAACAGGTACAAATGCTTCTTTGGCTTCTTCAACAATTGGTTCTCCCACAACTGATGATGAGCAAGCTGTCAGTACGAATACTAACGATATAAGTGCAATAATTACTTTTTTCATACTACCTCCACTAGGTAAAAACAATGTATTTTAACATATATAAAATGATTAAATGTAATGGATAAAAGACATAAAAGCCCCATTTTAATAGGTTTGATTTTTTCCCACGTCTTCCTTTATACATGACCAATAATGGAATGGCTAGGAAAATTCCAATTTGATATGCGTGGTGCCAACCTAAGTTAGTGATTTCAGGTATGATGTGCACAAAAATCCCTATGAAAATAAAGCTGAGGATTTGTTTATTTAATTGTCCTCGAAAAATGCCGAAAAATACGATCCACAAAACAGCAACGTAGTTCCAATCAGCTGGATACGCGAGCATACAACATACAAAAACAAGGGCAAGCTTCAAATAAATCGAGAGTTTTTCGCTTTTGACAATAGTCAAAGCAATTAATCCCAACGCTAAACCCCACATGACACTCGTTGTCTTCCACCATGGTAATTTAAAGTATAATACATACGGAAAATGAGAGATAGCTGCAAAAATAACCAGTCTCTCGATATACTTGTTAATATTGGATGTGTAAAAATATCCCATTGCGATAAAATAACAAAAAATCGGCGCAACTACCCTTCCAGGAATACGTAAAACAAACCCAGCTAACGTCTCCTGAGGGATAAAACCCGCAACAAGATGATCAAAAAACATCGCAATAAGTGCGATATACTTCAATGCATTCGAAGACAAATCCTTATGATAGGTCGTAGATTCTGTCAAATCCCTTTGATAAGTAGTATATTGCATGTGATATCCCCCTCACTTTCGGGACACGGGGACAGGTCCCTTGTCCCAGCCGGTATGCAAAAAAGCACAACGAGCGTTTAATTACACTCATTGTGCCCTTTTTATTATTAAATTATGGGTCATGGGTCGATCACAGGTATAAATTATTGTCCTATATATTTCCGAAAAAACATATTGCACTATAGCATCTTTTCAATCACTGCTTTTGCAGTTGATTCTTTATTGATAATTGACGTGTTATTCGTACGCTTGAAGTATTCCGCGTATAAGATGTCTAATAGATAAAGTTGTGAAATTTTTGCGGATAAACTTCCCCCTTGCAGAGGGCCCTCATTGGCTCCGCACCTGAGCGTGATGTCGGAATAGCCTGCTAATGGAGATTTTGCAAACCTCGTTATCACGATCATCTTTGCTTTGCTTTCTTTGACAACCTTGGCCAATTCAATCATGTCCTTCGTTGAACCTGAATAGGAAATTAAGACAGCAACATCCTCTTTTGTCATTAAGGCAGCGGACATGATTTGCATGTGACTATCGAATGAACACTCCGTTTTGTTCGTAATTCTCATGAATTTATTTTTAGCTTCCATTGCAGTCATTAAGGATGATCCGACTCCAAAGAAATGAACGCGTTTAGCATCAATCAGTAAATCAATCGCTTGAGATATATCACGATGATTAATTAAATGATTTGTTTCCGTAAGGGTATTAACTGTTGATGTTAAAATCTTTGATGAAATTTCTTCAATCGTGTCTTGCATGGTAATTTCACTAGCTAATTGTGGAGTTTCATTCTCTAGTGCCGTACTGTGGGCTAGTGCTATTTTAAATTCCTGATAGCCTTTCAGATCCATTGATTTACAAAAACGAAAAATGCTTGATTCACCCACATTACAGGCATCTGCTAAATCCGTGATCGACATATAAACCACTTTGTCTTTATTATTTAGAATATAGTCGGCGACCTTCTTCTCGGTATTTGTAAATTCTTGATACTTAGCATGTATATTTGAAAAAATATCTACTTTCGCCATTGGATCCCCCTAGCTTTTTTGGTAAGTGGGACAGGTCCGTTGTCCCGGCGCGTGGGACATGGGACCTGTCCCCTTGTCCCACGAACTTTACTTTTGAAGGTGCAAGGATACTGCTCCTAATAGCCCCGCTTTGTTCCCTAGAGTTGCTTTTGTGATTTGAACATCCGAGAAGCTATCCATGACAAGATTTTTCACCTTTTTAGAAACAGCCTCAACGAGCACCTCTTGTTCCATTACACCACCGCCTAGTATGATAGCTGGCGGGTTGAAAATATGAATTAACGAGACTAGTCCGAGTGCAACCTCGTTTACCCAGTCGTCCACCACATCGATAAGCTTAGCGGAATCACTGTAATTTTCAAATATGACTCTGCCATTTGTCAACTCATTATTTATCATTTGTGCGTTTCTAATTAATGCGGTCGTAGAGGCATACATTTCATAGCAACCATTTCCTCCACAAACACACGACACCCCAGAAGGATGTGTAATCATATGGCCGAATTCAGCTGCAATGCCCTTTTTTCCTTTGTAAATCTTTGAATCGATGACGATTGCTCCACCTATACCTGTTCCATAGGTTAAACAAAGAAAATCTTGATAGTCCTTGGCAGCGCCGAAGTATTTTTCTCCCAACGCTGCTGCATTTACATCATTTTCAACTTTGACAGGAACCTGAAACTTCTCTTCCAAAATTCCCTTTATGTTCATACCCGTGTAATTCGGAATATTTTCATTCGCATATAAAATGGTACCTGAGTTCGCATCTACCTGTCCTGCAGTACTAATACCGATTGCATTAAAGCCATGAAATTCCTCGATAAAATGAATCAGTTTTTCGATAACATGCAGTCCGCCTTTTTTAGCTTCGGTATCGAATTCTTTAAACTCTTCAATTGTTCCATTTTCATCAGACAGACAAAGCTTAATGGACGTACCACCAATATCCGCGGCTAAAATTCTCACATCATTCACCTACCAATTTTACTTGATGATGTCCACATATCTTTTCGTAATTTCCATTGGTCTTGTGATCGCCGTTCCAACAACAGCCGTATGCACGCCGAGATCGAAGACTGTTTTTAACTGTTCGGGACTCCAAATGCCACCCTCTGCAATAATAGGGACAGTAAAATCTCTTGTCAATCTATCTACCAATTCAATATTTGGTAAGGAGACATCCTTTGTATATTCGGTATAACCACTTAGGGTTGTGCCAATACAATCAAACCCTAATTCATATGCATTAACTGCTTCCTCATAGGTTGAACAGTCCGCCATAAATAATTGATCTGGATACTTACTTCTAATCTGAGGGAATACTTCATTGATTGTCAGTCCATCTGGTCTCACCCGTGTAGTGGCATCAAGTGCGATAATTTCCACACCTTCTTCAGCTAACAGGTCGATTTCTTTCATTGTTGGTGTGATGAACACATCATAACCCTCATAAACTCTCTTGATAATACCGATGATCGGCAAATTTACCGTTTTCTTAATTTCTTTTATATCCTCGACACTATTGGCTCGAATGCCTTTTGCTCCACCTAGCATAGCCGCATAAGCCATTCTTCCCATAATAAAGGGGCTGTGTAGAGGTTCCTCAGGTAGAGCCTGGCAAGAAACGATCAGCTCGCCCTTTAATGATTCTAGTATACTAGCATTAGTTGTCATAACATAACATCCCCACTATATTAAAATCAAATACGCCTTGGCGTATTTGCGCCCAGATTTTTAGGCCCACACGATGTGGGTCACTAAGACGTTGCCACAGGAAGTGGCGTTCTTAGTCTTTGATCTTACGCTCGAAAAGTTCCTTTGAAAATCTGAGGCATCCGCCGGAGGCTTAACTTTATTCAGTTAGACTGAACCCTGACTTACTTGTATAACTCTATTTGCATTCATCATCCTCTTTTAGAAGTGAGACTTCTTGAATAAAGTTCCATTATCCTTTTTCTGCACCCGCTGTTAAACCACTAGTGAAATAACGTTGGAAGAAAATAAAGATGACTAACAATGGAATCGCAGCTACAGTTGCACCAGCCATTTTATAGGCGAAGTTTGGATTCAAATCCTGCATAAGCGTTGCTGTACCAACCATTAACGTCTTAACACCTTCCTCTTGTCCAATAACTAATTGCCAGACATAGTCATTCCATACTTGAACAAAATAAAGAATAAACAAAGCACCAATACCTGGTTTCACCATTGGCAGCATAATTGTGAAAAACGTTCTTAATTCACTTGCCCCATCTATCCTTGCTGATTCTCTTAATGAATCTGGGATATTATCAAAAAATCCTTTTAATAAAAACACCCCAAAAGCGGTAGCAACGTTTGGCCAAATCATTCCATGAAGTGAATTCACCATTCCGAGACTATCAACAATCCGGTATAACGGAACAATTAATACTTCTTTCGGTACCATGAGACTTGAAATGAATAAAATAAAAATGATATTTTTCCCTTTAAACTGTAGCTTTGAGAAAGCATATGCTGCCAGGGAACTTACAATAATTAAGGCAATCGTCGATACAAATGAAACGGTAATACTATTGAATGTCCATTGTAATGCGGGCTGATTACTGAAAACGTCGACATAGTTATCAATATTAAATGTTTTTGGGAACCAATCAGGTGGCATTTTTACAACGGCAGCACTATTTTTTAGTGAACTAGTAATTAGCCAATACAGGGGAAA
Source organism: Bacillus sp. JJ1566 (assembly GCF_036962685.1). Lineage (NCBI taxonomy): Bacteria > Bacillati > Bacillota > Bacilli > Caryophanales > Bacillaceae > Bacillus > Bacillus sp. JJ1566. Next base: position 40,990 of record NZ_JBALOP010000006.1, read on the forward strand.
TAAACTTAAGAGAGCAAAGAATACGACAATAATATTCGAGATTATGTCAAATAAGTCTCTTTTCCGTTTATTTTTTCTTTTAAACATCTATTTCACCTCTATTTCTTAAACATAGACCGAAGCTGCGGAATCGATAATAATAGTGCAATAACAAACATAATTACACCTACAGCTGATGCTATGCCAAGTTGATTGTATTTAAATGCATTGTTGTAAAGGAAATACATTAATGTAGTGGAAGCATTATTTGGTCCTCCACCAGTCAATAGTTGAATAACGACGAATATCTTTAATGTTGCAATAACATTGATGATGATAATGTATAAAGTTATTGGCTTTACTAAAGGGATCAATATTTTAAAAATAACGGTACGACGATTCGCCCCATCCACTTCAGCTGCCTCAAATAATTCTTTTGGCACACCAATCATGGCAGCAATATATAGAATAATCGCCTGACCTACGTTAGTTGCGAATGTTACAAATATAACCACCGGTAATACTAAGTTTTTATCTCCAAGAAAGTTAGCAACCGGTAATTCTAATTCCCTTGCTACAAATGGAATAAGACCGTTGGCGGGGTTCAATAAAAAACTCCAAATCATACTCATGACAACCATTGAGACCATAACGGGTATATAGTAACTTCCTCTAATAAAAGATACGTATTTTGCATTTTTATCAAAAATGGAGGCTGCAACAAATAAAGCAAATATTACAGTTAACGTAACGATAGCTAAAACAAATATCACGGTATTTAGTGTAGCCTTAATAAAGACCGGATCATTAAACAATGCGATATAATTATCAAATCCAACGAATGTCATATTTTGATAATTAATTTTATATAAGCTTAGGCGTATCCCTTCAAAAATCGGATAGACAAGAAAGATACAGAAAAATAAAAGTTGTGGTGTAATAAAAAGGTAGCCTGTAAGGTTACGTTTTATGGCATGCTGATTTATTTTCATAAGCACCCTTTCCTCTCCAATAGGCAAGCCCCAAAAACTGGGGCCAACTTATCGAAATAATATCTGGGACGGTGGGACAGGTCCCTCGTCCCACCATATTTTTACAGGGACAAGGGACCTGTCCCTGTGTCCCTATAAAACTATTTATTAAAGATGACAGAGTCAGCTTTTGATTTTTCAATGACGTCATTACCTTTTTTCTGGTAATCAGCGACTGCTTCTTCAGGTGTTTTCTCCCCGATGTATAACGCTTGAAGCTCAGGATATAATACTTGTCTTAATTCACTATATCCAGGTACATTACCAGTAAAATTAAACATGTATTCGGCATTTTTGTCATATGCAGCGAATAATGGATTAGCGTCTTTAAACTCTTCAGCTACACTACTACGGACAGGTATACCATTTTTAGATGATTTAACAAGTTCAGGATCAGTTGAGAAGAACTTTACAAAATCCTTACTTACTTTCATTCTTGTTTCATCCTTTGTATCGAACACTGCAGCACCCGTTACGTATGTGAAGGATAATGGATCACCATTAGATGGAATATTGGCTAGTCTTGCATCAAATTCAGGAACATTACCACTTGCCATGTCTGCTTTTAAGTTATTAAATAGCACGGAATTCGTAAAACTAATACCTAGCTGTTGGTTTTGGAACATTGCGTTGACATCATTTGATGAAACAGATTCAGCACCTGGATTTGTTAAGCCCTCATCGTAAACTTTCTTCAACCATGCTGTAGCTTTAGCACCATTTTCATCATCAAGTACAATATTCCCATTTTCGTCGAAGAACTCATTTCCAAACATTCTTAAATAAGCAAGGTTCCATGTATCCCCTTGATTATTTAAAGCATAAAGTCCCATTGGGAATGCATTCGGATATTTGTCTTTAGGTGTATCTTTTTTAAGTCCGTTAAGAATTTTTTCATATTCTTCTAATGTCCAAGTTTTAATCTCATCTTCTGTCCCGATGTATTTTTCAAGGCCAGCGCTTTTAAGCATGTCAGCGTTATAGACTAACGTACCAGGCATATGGTAGAAAGGATAGAAATAAATATCTTCCCCAAATGTTACCGAATCCCAGTAATTCTGAACAATATCATTTTTTGCTTCATCATCAACAAGATCATTTAAAGGTACTAGGGCTCCTCTGTGAACATAGTCACCCAGTGTAAATACACTTTCAAAGAAAATATCTGGAGGTGTACCACCATTTAGGTTAACATTCAACATTTCATCCCTTTGATCTCCAGCGATGACTTCTACATTTACTTTTACATTGTGTTCTTTATATTCTTCAGAGAATCTTTCAGCCGCATGTTTGAAAAAGCTATCATAGTCTGCGCCCTCTTCAGATCCATCTAAAACACCTTTCCATTGAGGTGTTAACCATAAAGAAATTTCAACTGTGTCTTTACCTTTACCTTTTTCCGCTTGACCATCTTGCGCTTTATTTCCACTACAAGCCGCTAAAAAAAGCGAGAACATTAGCATCATACTTACTAAGGTTAATAAACGTTTTTTAAACATTTTGTTCCTCCTCAAATATCTCTTTTATTTTATTGTGGATTAGTTCTGCAGTGAGCTTGTGCCCCACTTCATCTAGATGCATATAGTCAATGTTGTTCATCGATACTTGACTTCCAAGATTTAAAAATTCAATCGTTTCATCAAGCATCTCTTGTAAAAATTCTGGAAATCTTTTTGACTTTGTATCGCAATATTCCCCCATCGCATGTCTAACATCTGTACCATAATACCCATTGCCGATTGGCGGCGGTGCTACTACTAAGACTTTCGGAAAGCCACCATTTATTCCAGCAGCTGTTCTACTTGCCTTATGCGCAAGTCTCGTAATCCCTTGTGCGATATTGAATGCGGTTAGCCCAAACCTTTCCTTTGTGTCATTTGTACCAAGCATGATAATGACTAGATCCAATGGTGAATGACTCATAAGGCATGGATGAATATAAGTAAGCGCATTTAATCCTTCAAATAATGGATCATCTATCACACTCGTTCTACCAGATAACCCTTCTTCAATTACTTGATAATCACCCCCTAGATGCTTTTGTAAAAGACTTGTCCACCTAATCTCTTCAGAGAACCTAGTCAAATCTTCAGCATTATATCCCCACGTATTCGAATCTCCAAAGCACACAATCCTTTTTTTCATCACGATTTTCCTTTTTGGGACAAGGGGACAGGTCCCTCGTCCCACCATTTTTTTACAGGGACACGGGACCTGTCCCTCTGTCCCATTTTAAGATAGCGCTGTCAATCATCGCTTTGATTTGTTCAACCTGTGATAATTCTTCCTCAGAAACAGCCTCTAATGGTGCGCGTACACCGCCAAGCTCGATTCCTCTTAATTTAAGAACTTCTTTGATCACGGAGTACATGTTTCCTTTGAGTGAAGTCAAGGCGATAATGATGTCGTTTATGTCTCTTTGAATCGCTCTAGCATTTTCGAATTGTCCGTTTACTACGAACTCCTCAGCCTTTAAATAGAGCTCCGGCATAGCACCGTATGTCCCACCGATACCACTGTCTGCACCTATCAATCTACCAGAAACATATTGCTCATCTGGACCATTGAATACGATAAAGTCCTCTCCACCAGTTGTTTTGAATCGTTCAATATCAAGTACAGGCATAGAAGAATTTTTGACACCGATTACTTTTTCATTCTTGATTAATTCTTTAAATAGTTTCATAGAAAGATCATATCCAGTGGTCTGCGGGATGTTGTAAATAATAAATGGAAGCTCCGTTGCATCCATAATGTCAGACCAATATTTATGAATAGAGCTTTCCGGTAGTCGGAAGTAAATTGGCGGAATGGCAGATAATGCATCATAACCTAATTCAGCAGCATGTTTAGCTAACTCCACACTATCTCGTGTTGACGGAGCACCAACATGAGCAATTAATGTCATTTCTCCTTTTACTTGTTCCGCAACATAACGTAGTGTTTCTTTTCTTTCTTCAAGATTTTGATAGATGCACTCCCCGGAGCTTCCTCCAACGTACAATCCATTTACACCCTTGTCCTGAAAGTAAGTAGCCAACGCTTTCGTTCTCTCTTCAGATATCTCGCCTGAATCCGTATAACAAGCATAAAAGGCAGGAAAGATACCTTTAAATTTATCTATTACCATGTTTTATTGCCCCCTTAAATCTTTAATAAAAATATAAAGCGTTTTCAATTTCACAGTTAATATATCATTTGAAAACGCTTTTGTAAATAATTTTCACCATTTTTATAAAATTCAGGAGGAAATTTTCATTTAATTTTGTAAAAGTGGGATACTATTCTGAAAACGCGTGTTATAATGAGTTCGGAATTAAAGAGTTTTACTATGGAGGTGGACGTTGTCATGTTAAAAGATAGCGGTTCTATGTTGTTGAAATGTAATACTTATCCAAGAATTTATTCAAGCTATGGCGGGGTTGTTCCAAGTAAATGGACAGGTAAAAAATGGCTTGCAATCGGTGATAGTATTACGGAACATAACTTTAGAACTGGTAAAAACTATCATGATTACATAGCCGAAAAAATCGGTTGCACTGTCATAAATGAAGGACATAGTGGAACGGGATGGAGAACACCAAATAGTGCTGGGTCACTACCTATTTATCAGAGGATTAGTGGATACACTTTGGATTGTGACCTCATCACGATATATGCAGGAACTAATGACTGGGGGCAAACAGGTACATCGCTTGTCATGGGTACTTTTGGTGATACTGACCCAGTGGCAAGTTTTTATGGCTCAATAGATTATGTTATTAAACAGTTAGTTGCCAAATATCCAACAAAAACAATCGCTGTTTTTACACCGTTACAGAGATCGGATGGTTTTATTGCAAACTCGGCAGGTGCAACATTAGAACAAGTTGCTGATGCAATTATTAAAGTATGCAATTATTATGGTATACCTGTTTTGGATTTATACAGATTAGCAAACTTAAATGTATGGAACTATGAAAGTAACAATTATTATTTCACTCCTTCTGGTAAGAACATTCCTGTTGGCATGGAATCGGCAGACGGTTTGCATCCGAACGATAATGGACATAAAGTATTAGCTGATAAAATTCTAGCATTCTTAAATAGTTTGTAATGTAATCTTTGAGTAAAGCGCCACATTTCAAATATTTAATTTGGGTTAGGAATATGGGAGTGCAAAATAAAAGGTACTATTGAAACATGCATGTTTGTGGAAATAGTAGGCATCAAATGAACGACGTCTGAAAAAATCTTAATTGGATTTTCAGACGCCGTTGCTCTTTAGTATTAATTTTTCTCGATTAGTACAGAATTTCCTAAAATAAAAATTCACTTTTTCAGGATACCAAATCTGGCCATTCCTCATAACGGTTTCGCAACGAGACAATAAGATCCGTATGTACATGCTCCATTTCAAATTCCTTTTGAAGGGCGGAAAATGAGGCGGATGACAGTTTTTTCAGTTGATTATCCATATCATAAAATTGTATCTCAAAGTATTTATCTAAAAAGGCGATATATGCTTCCAGATTTACTTCAGCCTTTTCTAGATAGCGACTATCAAATTCAACAATCCCAAGGGCATCATGACAATTCGCCAGGATACTTTTCATACCTTTTAGGACCATAAATTCGTAGCCCTCGACGTCAATTTTAAATAGAAGTCGTTGGTTTCTTAAAGTTTTTTGATTAAAGAGCGAATCAACTGTAATCGCGGGTACTTCCGTTTTTTCAATGCTATTTTTTTCAGAAATTTGCACTCCCGACGAAGTACCGGACCAATGGGTATCAATAAAAAAAGCTTGGTCCACCTTTTCATGCTCTCCCGCAAAAGCATGGATAATTTTGATTTGACCACAATTCACATGCTGTTGCCGCGAACGCTTAATATAATCGATTAAATATTTATTCGCTTCTATACCAACGACTGTCGTATCTTTATCATACGTTGTCGAGAAAATACATTCTCCATAATTTACACCAATATCTAAAACAAGTGACGGCTTATACGTCTCAACTGCTTTTCCCCAGAATTCTGTAACATGCGACTGCGTGATCCCATCACTAATCAAAAGCGCCCTTCCCCGATTTTCAGCATTATTGATGTAAATAACATTTTTAGATGGTAGGGTGATTTTATTCGGAAGCTTCCTCAACTTCAATGTCTTATATTTTAGAAAAATGCCAACATCCAAAATTACTTTCGAAAAAAGCGGATAATTCTCCCATAACTTCACAAAAACAGGCTTGTTCAAAACCCCTTTAGGAATCGCCATAACGTATAATCTCCCCCTTTGTAGTGGGACAGAGGGACAGGTCCCTCGTCCCAAAAATTTGGTTACCTTCCATTATAAAAGGTGATTATTAAGGGGGTGTAAATGTAGTATAAATTTTGAAATACTCCAAAAAGATGGCAGTATTACCCATCATTCATATACGCGTCCATTACTGACTACGTGTAGACTGCTTCTCTCCAATGCCGTTTTCCATACCGATTTTTTCTGTTCCTTCTTTAAAAGAAAATCCCTCTACAAACTCTATCATAAGCTACATAATAAAAATCTTTTTCCTATTCCCACTTTACTTCTAATAAATGAAAACAAGGGCCATTAGAAAACTGACAGAATATCACTTATGAGTTCGGATTCAATTTCTATGCAAAACAAATGACTGAAGAAGAAATTGTAAATACTGTCGGCATGATTAACCTTGATAGCCTTGCGGTCGGAGATCAACTGTATGTATATGGCAGTCTGGGCGAAGATGGATTCATTCGTGATCAGGCTCTAAAAATTGTAGAGAAAAAGAAAACACAAACCCCGGACTAAATCCAAATTACCTAGCTGGAACAACTGGCGACTAGAGTGACCGCGCATCTTTCCAAAGCGCAGGCATTTCAATCGGATATCTTGAATCAACAAACTGGGAAATTGGAGATTTGGATATACCCAAATGGTAAAACACGGCGGAGTATGGCATACGCAGAATGACACCATCGATTTTATTGAACAAGAATTTCCAGAAAGAATACAAGAGCATTTATCGACGTGCAGTGTTCTATTAACCGATCTATTGAAATTATGTATAAAACTAGTACCGCGAAATAACAAGTGAGGAGAGACATAATTGCCCCTCCTCATTGTCTGGCACACGGGGACAGGTCCCTCGTCCCACCATATTTTTACAGGGACACGGAACCTGTCCCTCCGTCCCACTTATACCCTGTGAATCACACTTTTTGAAATCCCAGTGACCCTTGATATTTGCCTGATGCTGATGCCGGTTGTTTCCTTCAGCTGCGACAGCACGGAATCCCTTTCATCCCGCTCCATCTGCTGCAATGCGCTCGTACTCGGAATTCCCATCTCTTGCAGATACTCCCTCACTTCACTATCCGTCAACCTTGCGCGGTCCCAATAATCCAGGCACTCGTCATCATTCTGGGCACTCATAAAATCTACAAACCTCTGAGTCGCCGTCTTCCCTTCTCCGCCTGAAAACAAACTCAACCCCAAATCAACATCTACCAAACCCGTTCCGCCAAAATATTCATTCAAACTCGTCCAATTCGCCTCAAATACATTCCCAGCTAGCCCTGCTTTGACGGGGTTTTGATGAATATACCGAAGAACTCTTAGAAAATATCTTTTCGAATCAACGCTCTCACTCCGAAAACGTTCCTGAAACAAATGGCCACATCGCTCATATTTCATGTTGTACCAATAAACATAGCTTGAACTGATCCGCTTAATCGACTGCCCAATCGGCTCATCCGTCTCCCTTATCAGCAAATGAATGTGGTTGTCCATCAAGCAATAGGCGTAAAGCTTATAATCACAACTCTTCTTAAATTTTCGTAGAACACCAAGAAGCCGCAACCTATCCTCATCATCCTCGAAAATCGTCTGCTTATTAACGCCCCGTAAAATGACATGATAGATGCCGCTCCTACTCTTTATCCTTGCAACTCTTGGCAATGGCATCACCTCTATTAATTGAAAAATGGGTCAGCGAACCTGGCCCTCTGTCTCTACTGGAATAAAAATCAATGTGGAATCTTGTGTGGTAGATTTGAAGTTTGAATGGGTTTGTAAGTGAAAAAGAAGAGAAGCTTAAACTAGAAAAGATGATAGATGAAGATTTTGGGAGTATCTGCACTTAAAATCTATCAAATAGTCTGAATATAGTCAACCCATGGGACACGGGGACAGGTCCCATGTCCCACCAAATTTTTACAGGGACAGAGGGACCTGTCCCTCTGTCCCAAAAAAGCTGTCCGAATGAGTCAATGTGCATGACTCGTTGGACAGCTCTTTTTTGTTTCATTTATTCATTTGGTATTGCTTCTTCCACCATGACTCCGTCTGGTCCGAAGTAATAGCCATCGATATACATATCTGTTGCCATTTCACCAGTATCTAGGAAATAGTACTTCTTCCCATCCTCTTCATGCCAGCCGGTTTTCATTTCTCCCGTTGCTTCATAATAATATGATTTTTCGTCTTGTCTTAACCACCCAGTGTGCATAACACCAGATGGTTGGAAGTAATGCCACTTTTTATCTATCAGTACCTTACCTGTGATCATTGCACCATTATCAGCGAGATAGTACGATGACACTCCATGCATTAACCAACCAGTCTTCATCGCTCCTGATGTCTCAAGATAATACCATGATTTCCCGTCAAGTAACCATCCTGTTTTCATTGTCCCATTGTTTCTTAAATGGTACCAAGAACCACGATCTTTTACCCAACCCGTTCTCATTTCACCATTAGAATTGAGATAGTACCATGACACGCCATCTTTGATCCAGCCCGTTCTCATTATTCCCGATGAGTCGAGATAGTACCATGACTTTCCATCTAACAACCAGCCGGTTTTCATTCCCCCTGATGAGTCGAGATAGTACCATGACTTTCCGTCTAACAACCAACCGGTTTTCATAATTCCATTGCTTTCTAAAAAGTACCAAGAACCTCTATCCTTGATCCAACCCGTTCTCATTTCGCCATTGTAGTTGAGGTAGTACCATGACACGCTATCCTTTAACCATCCAGTTTTCATTTCACCTGACGAGTTAAGGTAGTACCATGACTTTCCGTCGAAATGCCAACCGGTTTTCATTTTTCCAGTTGATTCTAGATAATACCATTTGTTATCGTTAAAAACCCAACCCGTTTTCTTAGCCCCATTTTCATAAAAGTACCAACTACCATTTTCTAGAGACCACCCATTACTTATTAATCCATACCCATTTGAAGTCGCAATAGATTCGAAACTTTGGGCAGTATTTGTGATGATGACAGTCGTATAGAGATTAACCTGCTCAAACAGCCAGCGAATTTCTTCATTATGCATCCTCACGCAGCCGGAGGTTACATAATTACCAATTGTATTAGGATTGTTATTTCCATGAATAGCATATGTAGTTCCATACGTACCCCGAGCATCTAATCCTAACCATCGATCACCAAGTGGATTTCTTGGATCCCCTCCTGGTACTTTACCAGTATAATAGGGACGGTTTTTTATTTTATTTACAATTTGAAACTTTCCTTCAGGGGTTAACGAATCATTTCTCCCTGTTCCTACACTAAACGTCCTTACTAATTTTCCACCATCATAAAATGCTAATTGATTCGTCTTTTTATTGATGATGATGAGTTGAGAATCATTGGATGCTTCAGCTTGACCACTAATACAAATAAAGAAACTAACAAGAAAAATGAAAAAACCGACCACCGTTTTCCTCATAATTTACCCCTTTATTGTTTTTATCCACATTTTACCACTATTAATCTAGTAATTTTGTCGTATTTTGGTAAATGTAATAAAAAGCTTTTAAGATTGGGACAAATTTTCCATAGTTCTGTGATTTTTCCCATAAAAAAATACACTCCCACTTGTTTAAATTAAACAAATGAGAATGTAGTTCCGGGTGTTGGGCATTGCCTAGAAGGTATACAACTTTAATTCATTACCTTCTACTCTAATAACTTCTCCTTTTTTAAATCAACTTAGAAAATATCAAAATCGTATTCCCTGTAATAACCATCAAATATTTTTAACGCTTTAATCAAATTACCATCACAATCATAGACTCCTAGCGTGTTAATATCAGAAACAGGGAAACGCAAGCTTGGTTTTCTGGGCTCTTTTATTAGTCCCAACCGTCAAATACAATTGCCAACTTACCGTATCCTACCATACTAGACCGTGCGACCCAACTCCTATTTCGTGTCCTGTGTCTCAGGTGGGTCATGGGGACAGGTCCCTCGTCCCACCAAATATTTACAGGGACAAGGGACCTGTCCCTCTGTCCCACTTACTGTAGCCAGGCACCACTGGAGGCGAGTTTGTATCCGCCGATTGTTGTGTTGGATGCCATTTGTCCTCCTGAGTAGAAGTAATACCACTGTCCACCGATTAGTTTCCAATTCGTTTGCATAGCACCGCCACCGTTTAAGTAGTACCATGTGCCAC
>NZ_JBALOP010000007.1:0-28030 GCF_036962685.1 Bacillus sp. JJ1566
ATAAATCTATTGTAAATAGCTAATTTAAGTATTCGGCTCTGTTAATTAGCAAAAGTAGAAACTATCGTAAAAATATTTTTGTGTAATAATAGTTTGTTAGAAAAATTAGTCTCTTTTGATTCACAAAAGTCTGATTTTTTATTATAATAGAGTCGTGAGTTACATCTATTTCTACATATCACTTGCTAATTATTTTAATTGTCACAATATTATTTTGATATTTGTGGCATTAAGTGATTTTCTCAAAAATGAAAGCATTTACTTCACGAAATGAAGGGTACTTATCGCATACTCAAATATTTGCAAATTTGTTTTGTTTTTGAGCATGCGCTCATTTTACCTCTTTAAAGGGGGTAGGGGAATATTATAAAAGGAGAGGGTCTTATGACAGCGACAAAGGGTCTTGAAGGAATTGTAGCTACAACATCTTCAGTCAGTTCAATTATCGATGACACATTAACGTATGCAGGATTCGATATTGATGATTTAGCCGAAAATGCTAGTTTTGAAGAGGTTATCTACCTATTATGGCATCGCAAACTTCCAAATAAGGAGGAGTTAGCTGAACTAAAGCAGCAACTTGCTGAAAATGCAGGTCTTCCTCAAGAAGTGTTAAATCATTTCAAAACATATCCTATTGATAAGGTTCATCCAATGGCAGCTCTTCGTTCAGCAGTATCGCTACTCGGACTGTATGATGAAGAAGCAGACGTGATGGATCCAGAAGCAAACTATCGTAAAGCAATTCGTCTACAAGCAAAATTACCTACAATTGTTACCGCTTTTTCTCGTGTACGTAAAGGATTAGAGCCAATTGCTCCACGCACGGATCTGAGCTTTGCAGGCAACTTTTTGTATATGCTAAGCGGCGGGGAACCAAGTGAAATTGCAGAAGAAGCATTCAATAAAGCACTTGTTCTACACGCTGACCATGAACTTAATGCATCCACATTCACGGCGCGTGTTTGTGTTGCAACTCTTTCTGATATTTATTCAGGTGTTACTGCTGCAATAGGAGCATTAAAAGGTCCACTTCACGGTGGTGCAAACGAAGCAGTTATGAAAATGCTTTCTGAAATCGGAGAAGTTGAAAATGTTGAAAATTACATAAAAACAAAATTAGCAAATAAAGAAAAAATCATGGGATTTGGGCACAGAGTATACCGTAAAGGTGACCCACGTGCTAAACACTTGAAAGCAATGTCTCAAAAATTAACTTCTATTACCGGTGAATCAAAATGGTATGAGATGTCGACGAAAATTGAAAAAGTTGTTACAAGTGAAAAACCATTACCACCGAATGTTGACTTCTACTCAGCATCTGTATACCATAGCTTAGGTATTGATCATGATTTATTTACTCCTATCTTTGCAGTAAGCCGTGTTTCTGGTTGGTTAGCTCATATTCTAGAACAATATGATAACAACCGTTTAATCCGTCCGCGTGCTGAATATATTGGTCCAGGAATGCAACAATACGTTCCAATGGACCAAAGAGGTTAATAAATCTAAACAATAAATATAATGGAGAAGGATCTCAGGCGAAATTTTTCCCTGAGATGCTTCTTAAGAATTTTAGGAGGTAATACTAGTGGCAGGAGAAAAAATTACAGTATCAAATGGCGTACTAAACGTACCAAACAACCCAATTATTCCTTTTATTGAAGGTGATGGAACTGGTCCAGATATTTGGGCAGCGGCGTCACGTGTATTAGAAGCAGCAGTTGAAAAAGCATATAATGGTGAAAAATCAATCGTTTGGAAAGAAGTACTAGCAGGGGAAAAAGCTTTTAATCAAACTGGCGAATGGTTACCAGCTGAAACATTAGATGTAATTCGTGATTACATAATTGCAATTAAAGGACCTCTTACTACACCAGTTGGCGGGGGAATCCGTTCATTAAACGTTGCACTGCGTCAAGAATTAGACCTATTTAATTGTCTTCGTCCTGTGCGCTATTTCACAGGTGTACCTTCACCAGTTAAGCGTCCAGAAGATGTTGATATGGTTATCTTCCGTGAAAACACTGAAGACATTTATGCAGGTATTGAATATGCACAAGGTTCAGAAGGAGTTCAAAAGCTTATCTACTTCCTTCAAAATGAACTAGGTGTTAATAAAATCCGTTTCCCTGAAACTTCCGGTATTGGTATCAAGCCAGTTTCTGAAGAAGGAACAAAGCGTCTTGTACGTGCTGCTATTAACTATGCAATTGAGCAAGGCCGTAAGTCTGTAACTCTTGTTCATAAAGGTAACATCATGAAGTTTACTGAAGGAGCTTTCAAAAACTGGGGCTACGAGCTTGCTGAACAAGAATTTGGCGATAAAGTATTTACTTGGGCTCAATATGACCGCATCGCCCTTGAAGAAGGCAAAGATGCAGCTAATAAAGCTCAAGCTGATGCTGAAGCAGCAGGTAAGATTATTGTAAAGGATTCAATTGCTGATATCTTCTTACAACAAATCTTAACTCGTCCTCGTGAATTTGATGTAGTAGCTACTATGAACTTAAACGGTGATTACATTTCTGATGCATTAGCTGCACAAGTTGGTGGAATTGGAATTGCACCTGGAGCAAATATTAACTATGAAACTGGACATGCAATTTTCGAAGCTACACACGGAACTGCACCTAAATATGCTGGTTTAGACAAAGTTAACCCATCCTCTGTTCTATTATCAGGTGTATTAATGCTTGAACACCTTGGTTGGAATGAAGCAGCGGACCTAATCATGAATTCAATGGAAAAAACAATTGAATCTAAAGTTGTAACATACGACTTCGCTCGCCTGATGGAAGGCGCGACAGAAGTAAAATGTTCAGAGTTTGCTAATGAACTAATCAAAAACTTAGGCTAATCATAAATATAAATAACACCCCTTTTTGAGGATGATCAAAAAGGGGTGTTACTTACATATGAATAGGGAGGATATACTATGAGTCAATTTAAACGGAAAAAAATCTCTGTAATTGGTAGTGGATTTACTGGTGCAACAACAGCTTTTCTACTTGCTCAAAAGGAATTAGGAGACGTCGTTTTAGTTGATATTCCGCAAATGGAGAACCCCACAAAAGGGAAAGCTCTAGATATGCTGGAAGCAAGTCCTGTTCAAGGGTTTGATGCAAATATTACCGGAACCTCAAATTATGAGGATACTGCTGATTCTGATATCGTTGTTATTACTGCTGGAATTGCTCGTAAACCTGGGATGAGTCGTGATGATCTGGTTCAAACAAACCAAAAAATCATGAAAAGTATTGCTCTGGAAATTGTAAAACATTCTCCAAATAGCTATATCATTGTGTTAACAAATCCAGTTGATGCTATGACATATACAGTGTTCCAGGAATCTGGCTTTCCGAAAAACCGTGTAATTGGCCAATCAGGTGTACTTGACACTGCTCGATTCCGGACATTTATTGCCCAGGAACTAAATATATCAGTAAAAGATATTACTGGATTTGTCCTTGGGGGTCATGGTGATGAAATGGTTCCGCTTGTTCGTTACTCCTATGCAGGAGGCATTCCACTCGAAACTTTACTTCCAAAAGATCGCTTAGACGCTATAGTTGAACGTACACGTAAGGGTGGCGGTGAAATTGTCAACCTATTAGGAAACGGGAGTGCATACTATGCCCCTGCAGCTTCCTTAGTAGAAATGGTTGAAGCTATTTTAAAAGATCAGCGTCGTGTGTTACCTGCAATTGCATATCTAGAAGGTGAATATGGCTTCACTGGCATATACCTTGGGGTTCCAACTATTCTAGGTGCAAATGGTATTGAAAAAATCATTGAACTTGAACTTACAGAACAAGAAAAAGCAGAACTTGCAAAATCTGCAGACTCCGTTAAAAACGTCATGAATATCCTTGCCTAATCATAAACTAAACAAGAAGAATTCGGGGTTTCCCCGAATTTTTTATATATAAATTGTAATCGTTTTCATTTTATTGGAGGTGTGACCTTTTTCATGTTATTAGGGAAAAAGCGAAAACTAGGCAGAATGATTGAAGAAATGACTGTTGGTGAAAAATTAACATTGACTGAGAAAATTGAAGATAAGGATTTACTTTTATATTTAGGTTTGACGAATGATGCAAATCCACTTTATATTCAACATGATTATGCGTCCCAAACTCCTTTTAAAAAGCCAATTGTTCCCACTGTTATGCTGACAGGAATTATATCAGCGGCCGTGTCAAAATATTTACCTGGTCCTGGCAGTCATATTCTTAAGCAGGAAATCGAATTTTTGCAGCCACTGTATCACTACGACACTGTGCAATTTCTATTTGAGGTAACGAAAATTAATTTTCACGACCATACTGTTGAAATTTCAGTTACTGCATTGGATGAAGCTGAATCAAAGGCGATTGAAGGCAGACTATTAGTTTGTCCTCCACATCGGATTATCCCAATGGAAGGGAAAATATTGGAGAACTTTTAGAGAGCTCAGCCTCTCTTTTTTTCATTTTCATGGCAAGTCCCGAAATGTTATTCTATAATGATTTTATAAAGAGAGAGAAAATTGATGGGGTTTATCATTTTTGATGGAGGAAGACAATGAAGAAAAAAGTATTGGTTGTGGAGGATGAACGTTCGATCATTACATTACTTCAGTATAACCTGCAACAAGCGGGATACGAAGTTATTACTGCTATGGACGGGGAAGAAGGCTTAGAAAAAGCATTAGCGGAAAGACCGCAAATCATCGTCCTTGACTTAATGCTACCAAAATTGGATGGGATTGAAGTGTGCAAACAGCTTCGTCAAAATAAAGTAGACATCCCAATCTTAATGTTAACTGCAAAGGACGACGAATTTGATAAGGTTTTAGGTTTAGAGCTTGGGGCCGACGATTACATGACAAAACCATTTAGTCCGAGAGAAGTAGTTGCACGATTGAAGGCAATCCTTAGAAGAACTGGTAAAAAAGAAGTCAACACAGAAGACGCTGCAACAGCTCCACAAATAATGATAGGACCTCTACGGATTTTACCTGAAAATTTTGAGGCTTATTTTAATGAGGATGCACTCGACCTTACACCAAAAGAATTTGAACTTCTTGCTTATTTAGCAAAGAATAAAGGAAGAGTTCTAACTCGAGATCAACTATTAAGCGCAGTTTGGAATTATGATTTTGCTGGTGATACAAGAATTGTAGATGTTCATATTAGTCATTTACGAGAAAAGATTGAAAAAGATTCGAAAAAGCCAAGTATTATTAAAACAGTAAGGGGATTAGGTTATAAGCTCGAGGAGCCAAAACTCTATGAATAAATTTCACTCGAGGCTTCTATTTGCGATTATCTTTTTAATCATTATTGTTTTTCTTTGTATGGGTTTTATGTTGGGGCAATTTATTAGCAGTGTTATCACATATAGTGAGACACACGGAATATCTGCAGAAAAAACTATCCAGCAGGTTTGGATTGCTTTAATCGTATGTCTAGGAATCGCATTGGTTATTATTCTTTCACTTATCGTAAGGATCACGACCACCTATACAAAACCAATTGATGCTGCAACAAAAGCTGTTAAAGAACTTGCAAAGGGAGATTATCGAGCTAGAACCTATGAAGATCCTATTACGGCTACTGGGTTACTTGGACAATCCATTAATATTGTAGCAAGAAATATTGAAGAAATGACTAAATCGTATGAAATGCAGCATGACCGATTGCATACCCTGATTGAAAACATGGGGAGCGGTCTATTGTTAATCGATAGCAAAGGCTATATTAGTATTTGCAATCGGTCGATTAATGAGATATTCAAAATTAACCAAGACGATTTAATCGATCAGCTTTATTATGAGGCTTTTTCTCAAAAAGAAATTGTAAAATTGGTAGAAGAAATTTTTATGACTGAGCGAAAGTTACGAAGACAACTCCACTTGATGATAGGAAACGAACAAAAGGATTTTGAGGTTTACGCTACACCCATTTTAGGGTCAAATGTGGAGTGGAAGGGTGTTGTTCTTGTCTTTCATGATATCTCGGATTTAAAGAAGCTTGAACAGATGCGTAAGGATTTTGTTGCAAATGTTTCACATGAGCTTCGTACACCGATTACATCCATAAAGGGGTTTGCTGAAACTTTATTAGATGGCGCAATGAATGATAGGGAATTCTTAGAAGAGTTTTTAACTATCATCCTGAATGAAAGTCATCGTCTTCAAGTCCTCATTCAAGATCTATTGGATTTATCAAAGATGGAAAATAAGGGTTTTTCGCTTAATCTTTCACGAGTTAATGTGAAGGAGCTATTAGAAAATAGTTTAAGAATGCTTAGATCAAAAGCAGAAGAAAAAGACATTCAATTAGAGCTTACAGTAGATGATGAAACAACTGTGATAAACGGAGACATGGACAGATTGAAGCAGGTCTTTATCAATGTCATTAATAATAGTTTGTCATATTCCCCAAATAAAGCCAGAGTTTCGGTAAAAGCAACAAATCTAGTTGACTATGTAGACATTCAAATTATCGATACTGGGATTGGAATTGAAGAAAACGAGCTTTCCCGGATTTTTGAAAGATTTTATCGTGTAGATAAAGCAAGGAGTAGGAATTCCGGAGGCACAGGTCTAGGTCTTGCAATTGTTAAGCATATTATTGAGGCTCATGAAGGGGCAGTGCACGTAAGTAGTAAGGTAGGGGAAGGAACGACCGTTACGATCCGTTTTAAAAAAGGAATTTCATCTAAGAAGTCCTAATTTTACATAATGTTTACAATGGAAACATATTCTCTTAATATCTGAACCGTATGATATTTATGAGAACCCCTTCATTTTAGGAGGCCAAACTTTTTGACAAGGACGCAATATCCTTGTCATTTTTTTAAATTTTATTCAGCAAATGGCCGAATAAAATTAAAGTCTCCGGCGAATGCCACAGATTTTCAAAGGTAACTTTTCCGCGCGTAGGAACAAAGACAAAGAAAGCCACATCCTGTGGCAACGTCTTTGTGGCCCACCTCGTGTGGGCCTAAAAAATCTGGGCGCAAATTCGTTAAGCCGTATTTGATTAAAATAAATGAAACCTTTTTAGGTGATAATCGTATAAAATTATGTAGATATAAAAAGAGGGGGGAAAGCATGGCTAGTTTGAAACGGATTTACACTATTGTTGGACTAAGTGTGCTCGTTCTGATTTTAGGTGTGGTTGGATTTACATCCTGGTACACAGTAGATGAATCGGAGCAAGCAATTATTTTAACCTTTGGGAAAGCAGATGAAGCAATATCAGAACCAGGTCTTCATTTTAAGATGCCATGGCCAATTCAAGATGTAGAGAAACTACCAAAAACAACGTACAGTTTGCAGTTTGGGTATAACCAAAAAGACGGTGAAATCACCGATGTGCCAAAGGATACAAAAATGATCACCGGTGACGAAAATATTGTTCTCGCGGATATGGTTGTTCAATGGCAAATAACCGATCCTTCAAAGTTTTTATTTAATTCAGAGGATCCAGAGCAAATTTTATATAATGCTACTTCTGCATCCCTAAGAAGTATCATTGGTAGCTCGAAAATTGATGATGCCTTAACATCTGGTAAAGCAGAAATCGAAGCCGAAGTTAGGGATTTATTAGTCGCACTTTTAGAAAAATATGATGTTGGTATTTCTGTGACGGCAGTCAAATTGCAGGATGTTGAATTACCAAATGATGAGGTTCGTAAGGCCTTTACAAATGTAACGGATGCCCGTGAAACAAGAAACACAAAAGTAAACGAAGCAACCAAATATCGTAACCAAAAATTAAATGAAGCAAAAGGGGAAAAAGAAGCCCTTATTTCACGTGCAACAGGGGATAAAGCAGCCCGTATTGAAATTGCGCGCGGGGATGTTGCGACATTTAATGCATTATACACCGAATACGCAAAAAATCCCGAGATTACAAGAAAACGACTAGTTCTTGAAACGTTGGATGAAGTGTTACCGAATACTGAAATTTATATAATGAAAGATGATGGCAATACCATGAAGTACTTGCCAATTCGTCCGGCCGGAAGCCAAGCTCAGCTTCCTCCTGTAGAGACAGAGGGGAGTGGTAACCAATGAGTGAAAATGTAGTTGATTTCAAAGAACAAAGAGGGAACACAAAATTTAGTAAATACACAAAAGGTGGAATCGCCATCCTTATTGTATTCATTTTAATAGGGATTGCACTGGTGAATTTATTTATTGTAAGAGAAGGGGAATACAAAGTAGTTCGTCAATTCGGTGAAGTTGTTCGAATTGTAGAAACTCCAGGGCTTTCCTATAAAATTCCGTTTATCCAGTCAGTTGAAACCTTACCAAAATATCAAATGATCTATGATGTTGAAGAGGCTGAAATCAATACAAAAGACAAAAAGCGTATGATGATTGATAATTATGCGGTTTGGCGTATTGAAGATCCAAAGCAAATGATTGCCACAACAAGAACAGTGGTAAATGCAGAAGCAAAGCTTGATGAATTCGTCTATTCTGCCATTCGAACAGAGCTTGGTCAATTGAATTATGATGAGATTATTAATGATGAAAAATCGGAACGCGGTAGCCTTAATGACCGAATTACCGAAATTGTAAATAAAAACCTTGAAGAAGATAAATATGGAATTGTTGTAACAGATATTCGTATGAAGCGTACAGATCTTCCTGCTGAAAACGAACAATCCGTATATACAAGAATGATTTCCGAGCGTGAGTCAACAGCACAAAACTATCTCTCTGAAGGGGATGCTAAGAAGAATGAAATTGAAGCTGATACTGATAGAGAAGTAAAAGAAATTATTTCAAAAGCTCAAGCTGACGCAGAGGTTATTCGAAGTCAAGGGGAAGGAGAGGCTGCTCGTATCTATAATGAAGCCTTCTCAAAGGACCCAGAGTTTTACAACCTATTCCGTACGTTAGAATCCTATAAAACTACAATCGACGGAGAAACAGTCATTATTTTACCAGCTGATTCTCCTTACGCTAGATTGTTATTGGGATATACTGAATAACGAAATATTAACAGGTAGCCGTTATTTTCCATTTGCGTTCATGCATGCTAAAATGAACAGTAGGAAAATGACGGCTATTTTTTATCGGTTTGTTGTCATAGAAAGGAAGGATTTTTCTTGGATAAAAAGATTGTATTAGTGGATGGAAATAGTATTGCATATCGAGCATTTTTCGCTTTGCCGCTTTTAAATAATGATAAAGGTGTACATACGAATGCAATTTATGGCTTCACGATGATTTTGAACCGAATTCTTGAACAGGAAAAACCATCACATATATTAGTAGCCTTCGATGCAGGGAAAACAACATTTAGACATAGTACTTTTAGTGAATATAAAGGAGGTCGACAAAAAACGCCTCCTGAGCTTTCGGAGCAGTTTCCATTTTTACGAGAGCTCCTTGATGCTTACCAGATTGCCAGATATGAATTAGAAAACTATGAAGCCGATGATATTATCGGAACTTTATCACTTCAAGCTGAACAAGAAGGCTTTGAGGTTAAAATTATTACTGGGGATAAAGACTTAACACAGTTGGCATCAGACCTTGTTACAGTTGATATTACAAAAAAAGGGATTACAGATGTTGATTCATATACGCCTGATTTCATCAAAGAAAAATACGGTATTACACCAGAACGAATTATCGATATGAAAGGACTTATGGGAGACAACTCTGATAATATTCCGGGTGTCCCAGGCGTCGGTGAAAAAACAGCCCTAAAACTATTGCATGAGTTTAATACATTGGAGGAACTATTAGATTCAATTGATCAGGTAAGTGGAAAGAAGCTGAAAGAGAAGCTTGAAGAAAATAAAGACCAAGCAATAATGAGTAAGAAGCTTGCGACAATTCATCGTGAAGCACCAATTGAAGTTGGAATTTCCGAGCTTGAGTTTAACGGTTATGATGGCGACAAGGTGATTCAGCTTTTTAAAGAGCTCGGATTTAATTCCTTACTTGATAAAGTAGAGGGAAGCGAAAAAACAGAAGACAAGCCTTTAGAAGAGATTACTTTTAAAATTGTTGATGAAGTTACTGACAATATGCTAACAGCTGAATCTTCTTTAATTGTGGAAGTGCTCGATGAAAGCTACCATAGAGCTGACATCCAAGGAATTGCAATCTCAAATGAAAATGGGAATTTTTATATTCCCACACAGCTTGCCCTTGAATCGGAAAGCTTTAAAGAATGGGCAAATGACAAAGAGAAAAAGAAAACTGTTTTTGACGGAAAAAAATCAACTGTTGCTTTAAGATGGAAGGGGATTGATTTACGAGGAATCGTTTTTGATGGTTTAATTGCTTCCTATATTTTAAATCCGTCTGATTCGACCACTGATATTGCAGCAGTGGCTAATGCAAAGGGTATAACAGACGTAAAATCTGATGAAGCTGTATACGGAAAAGGAGCAAAACAAAGAATTCCTGAAGAAGATGTACTTTCCGAGCATTTAGTGAGAAAGGCAGTTGCTCTCAAAAAATTACAGGATCTTTTCCTTGAGGAACTACAGGAAAATGAACAATATAAGCTTTTCACTGATTTAGAAATGCCGTTATCACTCATATTAGCTGATATGGAGGCAATAGGAGTTAAGGTCGATGTTGAACGCCTAAAAACAATGGGAGAGGAATTAAAAGAGCATCTTCAAGAGCTTGAACAAAAGATTTATGAACTGGCTGGGGAAGAATTTAACATTAACTCACCAAAGCAGCTTGGTGTCATTCTTTTTGAAAAGCTCCAGCTCACCGCATACAAGAAAACAAAAACAGGCTATTCCACTTCTGCCGATATTCTTGAAAAGCTGGCTAAAGAGCATGAGATTATTGATTATATTTTGCATTATCGACAAGTTGGAAAGCTCCAATCAACCTATATTGAAGGTTTATTAAAGGTTGTTCATGAAGATACATGCAAGGTTCATACCAGGTTCCAGCAAGCTTTGACACAAACCGGAAGACTAAGTTCAACAGACCCCAACCTACAAAATATTCCGATTCGCTTGGAGGAAGGACGAAAGATAAGACAAGCTTTTGTGCCTTCGAACAAGGATTGGTTCATGTTTGCAGCTGACTATTCCCAAATTGAATTAAGGGTATTAGCGCATATTGCAAATGATGAAAATCTAATTAGTGCGTTTACGAATGATTTGGATATCCACACAAAGACTGCGATGGATGTATTCCATGTGAAGGAAGATGAAGTAACCTCCAATATGCGTCGTCAGGCAAAGGCTGTTAACTTTGGAATTGTGTACGGAATTAGTGATTTTGGATTGTCTCAAAACCTTGGAATTACGAGGAAGGAAGCGGGACAATTTATTGAGCGCTATTTCGCAAGCTTTCCAGGTGTTAAGGAATATATGGAAGATATCGTAGAGGATGCTAGACAAAAAGGATATGTATCAACTCTTCTTCACAGAAGAAGATATATACCTGAGATTACGGCTCGTAATTTTAATGTTCGTAGTTTTGCAGAAAGAACCGCGATGAATACTCCAATTCAAGGAAGTGCAGCAGATATCATCAAGAAAGCGATGATTGATATGGCGGCAAGATTAAAAGAAGAAAAGCTTCAAGCGAAATTGCTTTTACAAGTACATGACGAATTAATTTTTGAAGCACCAGAGGAAGAAATTGAGATTTTGAAAAAGATTGTACCAGAAGTAATGGAAAATGCCATTTCCTTAAAAGTACCATTAAAGGTCGATTATGCGTACGGAAAGACCTGGTATGATGCAAAGTAGGATTTATTGTTGAAAATAAGGAAGTGATCAAATGCCTGAATTACCAGAGGTTGAAACAGTTAGACGAACTTTAACTCAGCTTGTAAATGGAAAGACAATCGATCATGTGACGGTGCTATGGCCAAAAATCATCAAAAAACCAGAAGAACCAGAACAATTTTGTGATGCTATTCGTGGCCAAACCATTCAGGATGTGAAGAGAAGAGGCAAGTTTTTAAAGTTTATATTAGATGATTATGTAATGGTTTCCCATTTGCGCATGGAGGGTAGATACGGTCTTTATGGTAAAGATGAACCATATGATAAACATACCCATGTTTTGTTTACTTTTATAGATGGAACAGAGCTCCGCTATCGCGATGTTCGGAAATTTGGAACGATGCATTTATTTAAGAAAGGGGAAGAAGAGGGGAGTCTCCCCTTATCCCAATTAGGTCCAGAACCATTTTCGCAAGAATTCACATTGAAATATTTAGAAGAAAAGCTATCTAAAACCAATCGAAAAATAAAAGTTGCACTTCTGGATCAAACAAATGTGGTCGGACTTGGAAATATATATGTGGATGAAGCATTGTTTAGGGCAGGGATTTATCCTGAACGTGAAGCCAATTCCCTGACTAAAAAGGAAATGAAAAAACTTCACCATGAAATCATTCAAACGTTGAGTGAGGCAGTTGAAAAAGGCGGTAGTACAATCCGCTCTTATGTGAACACACAAGGTGAGATTGGGATGTTCCAATTGCAGCTATTTGTTTATGGACAAAACGGAAAAGCATGCCAAAATTGTGGAACAGAAATAGAAAAAACAGTCGTCGGCGGAAGAGGCACCCACTTCTGCCCAAAATGCCAAAAAAATAAAACAAAAGTAAAATAAAACTTGAAATGGAGAATGAAAAGGACCGAGAATTTCAAGGCGGTGTAGCTTTGAGGACCGGAGCGTATGCAGTAAATACGTGAGGACCGGAGAAGCAAGCCAACGCGCTTCCACAGGATGTGGTGACTTCGACGTTCGACACAGGAAGTGTCGGCATTTAGTCGAAGTTCCTTTAAACGATGTGTCATTTTCCTTCTCTACGGACATTTCACATGAAATGGGCTCCCTCCATATACTATCTTAGCAATCGATAGGAAGGAGACTTTTGCGAGATGTCCCAGTTCGCTTCACTCGTATTATTAGCATTTGCAGTCAGCTTAGATAGTTTTAGCGTTGGTTTCACATATGGAATAAGAAAAATGAAAATACCATTCAAATCAATCATAACAATAGCCTGCTGTTCCGCCGTAACGATGGCGGCTGCCATGGGTTTAGGTAAATCAATTGCACTGTTTGTATCACCTGTAATCGCCGACCGGCTTGGTGGTATCGTACTCGTATTAATTGGTGCGTGGGTATTGTTTCAGTTTTTTCGTCCAACATCTCAAGCCCAGGAACTTAACGAAGAAAAACTACTAGTTAAGGTTGAAATAAAATCACTGGGTTTAGTTATAAATATTTTAAAGAAGCCAATGGTTGCAGACCTTGATAAATCAGGAACCATCACTGGATTAGAAGCATTTTTACTAGGTCTAGCCCTTTCGCTTGATGCTTTCGGTGCAGGAATTGGTGCTGCTTTATTAGGCTTTTCCCCGTGGCTAATGGCTTTGTTGGTTGCTTTAATGAGCTCATTATTTGTATATACTGGTATCGAGAGTGGTTCCGTTTTTTCAAAGAAAAGATGGATTCAAAAATTTTCATTTTTGCCAGGAATCTTACTGATTTTAATCGGAATATGGAAATTCTAATAATCGCTCAGCAGAGGAGATAGTATACGTGGCATTAACAATCGGATTAACAGGCGGAATCGCAAGTGGAAAAAGCACAGTATCACAGATGTTTAAAGAAGCTGGAATTGTTGTAATTGATGCAGATGTTATTGCACGTAAGGTTGTCGAGGTTGGCGAAGAAGCATACGAACAAATTGTTCAATCATTTGGTGAAGATATTTTATTACCCGACAAGACGATTGACCGTCCGAAGTTAGGATCGGTCGTCTTTTTCAGTGAAGAAAAACGTCTTTTATTAAATTCAATCGTTCATCCTGCCGTTCGAAAACAAATGTTGAAGGAAAAAGAAGAGCATCTCAATAACGGTAAAGAAACAGTTGTATTAGATATTCCTTTATTGTTTGAAAGTAAATTAACTTCATTAGTCGATCGAACAATCCTTGTTTATGTCGATCATGAGACACAGTTAGTACGTCTTATGAATCGCAATAATCTTAACAAGAAGGATGCTGTGGCTAGAATTAACTCACAAATGCCCCTTAAAGATAAAATTCAACTCGCTGATGCTGTAATTGATAATAATGGCACAATTGAGGCTACAAAGGATCAGTTTCATGAAATTTGCAAACAATGGGGTATTCAAAAATAATGGTTTTATAAGGTGTCTCGAGTAGATGAGATGCTTTTTTTTATGCGTGAAAATAGTTGTGGACTATTTAAAAGGTGTATAAATAACCAATTTTATAAAAAAATGAATAAAAATGTTACATATCTAATCTAATGTGTTATACTAATCGTAAATATCGATTGTAAAGAGTATAACATATATCCTGGAGGGGTTGTAATGAAGCCAAGAATCGCAATTAATGGATTTGGCCGTATTGGCAGAATGGTATTTAGAAATGCAATTATGGATGATTCAATAGAAATTGTTGCAATCAATGCAAGCTACCCTGCTGATACGCTAGCACATCTCATTAAATATGATACAAACCATGGAAAATTCGATGCAGAAGTCATTCCTGAGGATAATTCTTTATTGGTAAATGGAAAGCGTGTTCAACTTTTAAGTTCCCGTGATCCTAAAGAGCTTCCTTGGAAAGATTTAAATATAGATATTGTGATTGAGGCAACAGGAAAGTTTAATTCAAAGGAAAAAGCAAACCTACATTTACAAGCTGGTGCGAAAAAGGTTATCTTAACAGCACCTGGTAAGAATGAAGACATTACAATCGTAATGGGTGTTAACGAAGACAAGTATGATCCTGACAAACATGCAATTATTTCAAATGCATCCTGTACAACAAATTGTTTAGCCCCAGTAGCGAAGGTGTTAAATGAGCAGTTTGGGATTGTAAACGGTTTAATGACAACCGTTCATGCTTATACAAATGATCAAAAAAATATAGATAATCCACATAAGGATTTAAGAAGAGCAAGGGCATGTGCGCAATCAATTATTCCCACATCAACCGGAGCGGCAAAAGCTTTATCACTGGTATTGCCGGAACTGAAAGGAAAATTGCATGGAATGGCACTGCGCGTTCCAACACCGAATGTGTCATTAGTTGATTTAGTTGTAGATGTTGAGCGGGATGTAACAATTGAAGAAATTAACGAAGCGTTTATTACTGCTTCAGTGGGAGCATTAAAAGGAGTTTTGGATTTTACAACTGAGCCGCTTGTCTCGATTGATTTCAATACAAATCCACATTCATCCATTATTGATGGCCTATCAACGATGGTCATTGGAGATCGTAAGGTAAAGGTATTAGCATGGTATGATAATGAATGGGGATATTCTTGTAGAGTTGTAGATTTGGCGAAATACGTAGGCACGAAAATCATCCAAAAAATAGAAGCTAAAGTAGGTTAATTCGTCCACAATTTAAAAACCTTCCCAAGTACGGGAAGGTTTTTAATATTTTCAATGATAATTCATGAAAGTTATTGCTAAAAAGATATAAACAAAGTATACTAAATTTCGTGAACTTCTTAAAGGCTTATGCTTTTGTAGCTACTTAAAGGGTTAGGACCTCTCTGGACTAACTTTCCCCCGTGGTAGTTATGCTCATGCTTTACGCGAAGAACTCACCCGAAATTAATCGTAAGAGGGGGAACAATTTAATTATGGAAACAATGGGACGTCATGTAATCTCAGAATTATGGGGTTGCGATTTTGAAAAATTAAACGACATGCAGGGTATTGAAGAAACTTTTGTTCAGGCAGCACTTAAATCTGGTGCGGAAATTCGAGAGGTAGCATTTCACAAATTTGCTCCACAGGGAGTAAGCGG
Organism: Bacillus sp. JJ1566; assembly: GCF_036962685.1. NCBI lineage: Bacteria > Bacillati > Bacillota > Bacilli > Caryophanales > Bacillaceae > Bacillus > Bacillus sp. JJ1566. The sequence goes on from NZ_JBALOP010000007.1 coordinate 15,807, forward strand.
TGTTGTTATCATTTCGGAGTCACATTTAACGATTCACAGTTTTCCTGAACATGGTTACGCAAGTATTGATGTTTACACATGTGGAGATTTAGATCCGAATATTGCTGCAGACTATATTGCTGAGGCTCTCTGTGCACAAACACGCGAGAATATTGAACTCCCACGTGGCATGGGCCCAGTACAAGTAAAGCCAGCACAAGTTAAAGTACTTTAAAAATAAATACGAATCATCTAAAATAGTAAGAGGTGTATTAATTACACCTCTTTTTTTACATTTACAATTTACACAAAAGTTAATACATAGATTAAAAAAGGAGTGGAACATATGGGATTGCAAACGTTTTTTTCAAATCATAGTGAAACAAGAGACAAGCACCCGGACGAGCTATTAAGAAGTCATTATTATAAAACAACAAACAAAAAAGCGATTGAGGCAGTAAAAAAAATTATTAACAATATTGATGGCTACCATATCAACTCTGTATCAGAAGAACGTGGGGAAATGAGCATCTCAATTAAAAAAGGAAGAAAAGCCTTTGTTGTAGCAACTATTGTCTCTGTCAGACCATTTGAGACGGCAATTGACTTTGCAGTAACGACAGAAACGTTATTGGTGCCAATCGATTTTGGATATAGCCGGAAGGTAATTACGAATTTATATCAACACTTAGATAAAGAGCTTCCGCTAATTGGAAAGGGACAATCCTAAGAACATCTTCATTTTAAAGTAAAAACCCTTGTCCTACAAAAATCTTTCTTATAAGATAAATACAAAGAGATCTCCTCGGAAGGGAGTTGTTACCAATGAGATGCCCATCTTGTCAACATAATGGAACAAGAGTGTTGGATTCACGTCCAGTTGATGATAGTCGTTCAATCCGCAGAAGACGCGAATGTGAAGAATGCCAATATCGTTTTACAACCTTTGAAAAAGTAGAAGAAATTCCTTTAATTGTCGTTAAAAAGGAAGGTACTCGCGAGGAATTTAGTCGAGAAAAGATGTTGCGTGGACTTATTAAAGCATGTGAAAAACGGCCGGTTTCCTTAAAGCAATTAGAGGATATCACCCATGAGGTTGAAAAAGAACTTCGAAGTCAAGGGATTGCAGAAGTGCAAAGCGATATTATTGGTGAATATGTAATGAATCACTTGGCGAAAGTGGATGAGGTGGCATATGTTCGCTTTGCATCCGTTTATCGTCAGTTTAAAGATATAAATGTGTTTATTGATGAATTAAAGGAATTAATAAAACGGGAACGCTAAGGGCTTAAGATTCTTTTTAAGCTCTTTTTTTAACTATACAAAAGAAATGATAAGAAATGGAAGGTCTTGATGAAATGGAGCATTGGAAGAAAATAGTACCAGTCGATCGCTATATTGTTCATTCTGCAGACCTTTTGCATGACTATGACCGGAAAATTATATCTTTGCTGTACCAGCCTCTAATTGGAATGAAAGCTTTCAGTCTTTATATGACACTGTGGAGTGAATTGGAGCAAAACCGACTTTGGAGTGAGGATAGCACCCATTATACTTTAATGGCGCTTCTTCAAACGAATTTGGAGGAGATATATCAAGAACGATTAAAGCTCGAAGGCATTGGTTTATTAAAAACATTTGTAAAGTCTGATGAGGATTCTAGAAGTTTTATCTATGAGCTACAAGCACCCCTTTCGCCGAGAGCTTTTTTTACGGATGGTGTTCTCAACGTTTACTTATATAACAGGCTTGGTAAGAGTAAATTTTTTAAACTTAAGCAATTCTTTTCCGATCATGAACTCGATTTAGACTCGTACAAACCCATTACGAAAGCATTTAGCGAAGTATTTGAATCAGTTAAAGTCTCGAAAATGATTTCCACGATTAGTGATGAAATGAATCATAATCTTGAACGAGCTGAAAATACAGAATACATGGACAGAAGTGAGGAAAAAAAGCTTTTAATTGAAAATGAAAGTTTTAATTTTGATTTGTTTTTTGCAGGAATTTCCGAGGTGATGATACCCAAAAAATCGATTACCCCGAAAGTAAAAGAAGCGATCACAAAGCTTTCCTTCCTATATGGAATTGATCCAATTGAAATGCAAGGGATTGTCATGAGTTCCCTTGACCCAACTGAAAAAATTGATATTGATAAATTAAGAAAGGCTTCAAGGGATTGGTATCAATTTGAAACGGGCAATGAATTACCCACTTTAACGGAAAAAGTTCAACCGCTGCCAAATCAAACCATGTTAAATAAAGTTCCACAAACAAAGGAAGAGGAATTAATTCAAAAACTTGAAAGAATATCACCAAAAGAGTTTTTAATCGATGTTTCTGGGGGAGCGCAGCCTTCAGTTTCGGAGTTAAAAATCATTGAAGATGTCATGTTCCGACAAAATCTTCTTCCAGGTGTTGTGAATGTACTGTTGTATTATGTCATGTTAAAATCGGATATGAGGCTTACTAAGTCCTATGTTGAAACAATCGCGAGCAACTGGGCGCGTTTGAATATAAAGACTGTTAAAGAGGCAATGGAAACAGCGAAAAAGCATAATTGGAATGCTGATAAAAAGACAAATAAATATAAAAGGCAGCCGATACGTAAAGAATTACTGCCTGATTGGTTAAAGCAAGAAGATGAAGGAACACAAATAGAAACTCCAAAACAGAAAGAAACACCCGATCCTTCGTTTGAGGAAAAGAAGCGATTGTTTGAGGAAAGACTGAAAAAAAATAATAAGTAAGATGAGGGTGAGGACATGAAGCCGATTCAGGATTCTTTAAAAAAACTATCTAATAATTCTGGTTTTCAGCAGCGATATGAACAAATCAAGCATGAAGTATTGAATCATCCTGAGGTAAGGGACTTTATAAATGTCCATCAAGACGAAATCACGAGCGATACTATCAATAGGAGTCTAGGAAAGCTGTACGAGTATATTAATCAAAGTAAGGAATGTACGAAATGTCAGAGCCTTGATACGTGTAAAAATATGCTACAGGGATATCATCCTCATCTCGAGCTTAAAGGAAATTCTATTGATCTAAGTTATGAAAGATGTCCGAAAAAGGTAATGCATGATGAACAGATTAAATATAAATCATTAATCAAAAGTATGTACGTTCCTAAGGATATTTTGGATGCATCCCTTGAATCCCTTGAATTTGATGAAGGGCGTTCAGATGCGATTTTATCAATCCAGGAATTCCTTGACCATTATGAACCAGGCAAACGCATGCAAGGATTATATTTATACGGGTCATTTGGAATTGGGAAAACCTATTTTCTTGGAGCACTTGCAAATGGATTGGCCCAGAAAAAGGTAGCATCCATGCTCGTATATGTACCGGAGTTTATGAGAGAATTGAAGGGTTCCTTACAGGATCAATCCATCAATTCAAAAATTGATGCAGTTAAAAAGGTTCCAGTGTTAATGCTTGATGATATCGGAGCAGAATCAATGTCGAGCTGGATGCGTGATGATATACTTGGCAGTATTTTGCAATATCGTATGCTTGAAAACCTGCCAACCTTCTTCACTTCAAATTTTGATTTTAAAGGACTTGAACACCACTTATCATATACACAGCGTGGTGAAGAGGAAAAAGTAAAAGCAGCGAGAATTATGGAGCGTATCAAATATTTAGCGAAACCGGTTGAACTTAAAGGAAAAAACCGTCGTTACTAACATGAATTAGCTATCTCAAAAAAGGGATAGCTATTTTTTTATATTCTAAAGTTGTCCTATTTACCATATACATTTAACAGGGTAATGGTATTGGCGAAATGGGGGGACTAGCTTGATTGAAATGCATTTTCAAGAAATCACAGATGCACAAAAAATGTATGAGGGCTTAGTTGCAAAGGCAAAAGCTCTTTCTATAGATTACATAGAGGTTGTAAATGAAGAAGAAAATGTGGTGTCTGTTTTTGCATCAGAAAAAACACAATATGCGATTCAGGTCGTGATCATTCCAGTTATGACTGAATTTATTATCAAAAATAAAGAAGATAATTGGATTCTCGATTATATTGAAAACTTATTTTACTTTACTGATTATGAAGAGAAAAAACAAATTTTAGAAATTACAAAAACATTAATGGATGGGAATAACCCTGAAATACCAGCTGTGCAGGTCGTTGTTCCAAGGAAACAACTTATCGCAGAAGCGCTTCATGATTTCCTGCAGGTTCCCATTTCTTTTTCCTTCGAATCATTTTTAAAGTTTCGCATGCGCTCGTATAATGAGGCATTATTACAAATAGTAGAGTCAGCCATTGACGAGTATAAGCTGGAGCAGGAATATCAAACTTTTATTCAAGGATTGCGGGAATTTCGTGAAAAACGCGAACCGAAGCTTGACCAATTACATATTTTACATGATGAGCAATTTTATTTTTTTAATGATGCATTTACTGAAATTAAGCGGGATGAGCTTTTTAAATTTATAGACCGAAAATTAATTTTGCACCAGCCGATGTATATTGATTCTGCCGTTTTGGCACCATTAGTATCGATTGCACCAAAAACAATATCGATTTACACGGATCAGATTGATAATGGAATGATCCAAACCATTCACAATATTTTTTTAGAGAATGTCACGATTTTTACAAAGAAATCCTTTGAAAATAGACGTCTGAAAGCCAAAAAAATATAAAATATGTGAAGTGCCCTTGATTTAACTTTTAAATAAGACTATAATACCTACATATTACATTACTATATTTAAAAGTTATGATGAGGACACGATCGAATAATTACGGTTTTCAGAGAGGGAAGACAAGGCTGGGAGCTTCCTAACACGAATGATACGATTACCACCTCTAAACTTCAGTAGTGAACCTTTGCTTTCAAAGCGGTAATTACTGACGGGATAACCGTTATTTATTTCTTGAGCCATGGATAGACATATGTCTAACATGGGAACTTGGGTGGAACCACGGATATTTAATATAAATACTCGTCCCTTTTTATTAGGGACGGGTATTTTTTATTTTCACATTTTATATCTAGCTCAAGAAGCCATCGGCTCTCTGGTCTAAGCTAATCGCTTCGGAAGGTAAAATGCACCTTCTGCCAGCGCTCATCTTATGCTTGTCACCGATAAGCAGGCGCATTGCGCTTTAAATTTCAAAGGAGTTGAAACTGATGTCAGATGTAGTAAAAATTACATTCCCAGACGGAGCAGTGAAGGAGTTTCCTAAAGGAACAACAACAGAAGAAATTGCGGGCTCAATCAGCCCAGGACTTAAGAAAAAATCATATGCTGGTAAATTTAACGGCAATGAAATCGATTTGCGAACAGAAATCCATGAAGATGGTGAGATTGCAATCATTACCCAAGATACTGATGCAGCATTAGAGATCATGCGCCACAGTACAGCTCACTTAATGGCTCAAGCGATTAAGCGTTTATACAAAGACGTTAAGCTTGGTGTGGGCCCGGTTATTGAAAATGGCTTCTACTATGATATTGATATGGAAAAGTCTTTAACACCTGAAGATTTACCTGAAATTGAAAAAGAAATGAAGAAAATCGTCAATGAAAATCTTGAAATTCACCGTGTTGAGGTTTCACGAGACGAAGCGATTCGTCGATACGAAGAGATTGGTGATGAGCTTAAGCTTGAGTTAATTGAGGATATTCCAGAAGGCGATACATTAACTATTTACGAGCAAGGTGAATTCTTTGACCTTTGCCGTGGCGTTCATGTTCCTTCTACTGGAAAAATTAAAGAATTTAAGCTATTAAGCATTGCTGGTGCATACTGGCGTGGTGATAGTGACAATAAAATGCTTCAACGTATTTACGGAACAGCATTCTTTAAAAAAGCAGACCTTGAGCAACATCTTCACTTCCTTGAAGAGGCAAAAGAACGGGATCATCGTAAGTTAGGTAAAGAACTTAGCCTATTTACGAACTCACAAAAAGTAGGTCAAGGCTTACCATTATGGCTTCCAAAAGGTGCGACAATTCGTCGTGTTATCGAACGCTATATCGTGGATAAAGAAGTGAGACTTGGCTATGACCATGTGTATACGCCTGTTCTTGCAAATGTCGATCTTTATAAAACTTCAGGTCACTGGGACCATTATCAAGATGACATGTTCCCTGTCATGGAAATGGATAATGAAGAGCTTGTTCTTCGTCCAATGAACTGTCCTCATCACATGATGATATATAAAAATGGCATTCACAGCTATCGTAAGCTTCCAATTCGTATCGCTGAATTAGGAACAATGCACCGTTATGAAATGAGTGGAGCATTATCTGGTCTACAACGTGTTAGAGGGATGACACTTAATGACGCGCATATCTTCGTTCGTCCTGATCAAATTCAAGAAGAATTTAAACGTGTTGTTAATCTTATTTTAGAGGTTTATAAAGATTTTGATATTAAGGATTTCAGCTTCCGTCTTTCTTATCGCGACCCTGCTGATATTGAAAAATACTTTGATGATGATGCAATGTGGGAAAAAGCTCAAACAATGTTAAAAGCTGCGATGGATGACCTTGGTCTTGATTATTTTGAGGCTGAAGGTGAAGCAGCATTCTATGGTCCAAAGCTTGACGTTCAAGTTCGTACAGCGCTTGGAAAAGATGAAACACTTTCAACTGTTCAGCTTGACTTCTTATTACCGGAACGCTTTGATTTAACTTATATTGGTGAGGATGGAAAACAACATCGTCCAGTCGTTATCCACCGTGGTGTTGTATCAACAATGGAACGCTTTGTTGCTTATTTAATCGAAGAATACAAAGGCGCATTCCCAACTTGGTTAGCACCTGTTCAAGTTCAAGTCATTCCAGTATCTCCAGACGCTCATTTAGAGTATGCGAAGAGTGTTCAAGAGAAACTTCAAGCAGAAGGTTTACGTGTAGAAATTGATGACCGCGATGAAAAGATCGGCTATAAAATTCGTGAAGCACAAATGCAAAAAATTCCATTTATGCTTGTTGTAGGGGACAATGAAAAAGAGGAAAATGCAGTAAACGTCCGCAGATATGGCGAACAAAAATCAGAGACTCTTGCCTTTGAAACATTCCTTGCAAATATCCTACAGGAAGTTAAAAGATAAAGTGAAACTTCATTTCGTGGGAAGGTTCATCCCCACGAAATGTTAGTTGAGGCCCACTTGATGTGGGTCACAAAGACGTTGCCACAGGACGTGGCGTGCTTAGTCTTTGTTCCTAAAAATCGGGCTTTTACTGGCAGTTAATCCCTAATAGACTTGCCTGTAATACCATGAAATTTTGAGGTTGGATTTTACTGCCAGTTAATGCGGGATAAAAAGGTCTTGTCAAAGATAAAAGTGCATGCTAGAATAAACTTCGTTGTGTTGTTCTAGCATCACTGTTTGACAGACACCATCAGAAATGTTATACTATTGAAGGTAATTGAATACTTGTTTGATAAAGTAGAAGCACCCGCTTCTCACCTGATTGACGCAATTTGCAGTTGGTAGGTCTTACGTTCATTAATCATTATTGTGTAAATGAATTGTAATAGTGTGGGTGTGTATACATTCACACTTTTTTGTTTGTCTCAAATCTGTAAAATGCGCAAGATTTCAAACGAGGCATTCTTTAAAAAACCTTGGAGGTGGCTAATTATTAGCAAAGACATGATGGTAAACGAGGGCATTCGTGCCCGTGAGGTTCGTTTGATTGGTCCAAATGGTGATCAGCTAGGAATTAAATCCAAAAATGAAGCATTAGAGATTGCTACTAGAGCAAATCTTGATCTTGTATTGGTTGCCCCAAACGCGAAACCACCTGTATGTCGTATCATGGACTACGGAAAATTCCGTTTTGAGCAACAGAAGAAGGAAAAAGAAGCTCGTAAAAACCAAAAGGTTATTAACATCAAGGAAGTTAGACTAAGTCCAACAATTGATGAGCATGATTTTAATACTAAGCTTCGCAACGCAATTAAATTCCTTGAAAAAGGTGACAAAGTTAAAGCATCAATTCGCTTTAAAGGTCGTGCGATTACACATAAAGAAATCGGTCAACGTGTTTTAAATCGTTTTTCTACAGCTTGTGCTGAAGTTGCTACTATAGAATCACATCCAAAAATGGATGGAAGAAGCATGTTTTTAGTACTAGCACCTAAAACTGAAAAGTAATGAATTGAGGAGGAACTCCCTATGCCAAAAATGAAAACACACCGTGGAAGTGCAAAGCGTTTTAAGAAAACAGGATCTGGTAAACTGAAACGTTCACAAGCATATACAAGCCACTTATTCGGAAATAAAACTACGAAACAAAAGCGTAAGCTTCGTAAAGCTTCACTAGTAAGCAAAGGCGATTTCAAACGTATTCGCCATATGTTAGACAACATTAAATAATCGATGAATGATTGATATAGATTCTAGGAGGGAAACAAAATGCCAAGAGTAAAAGGCGGAACTGTTACACGCAAACGTCGTAAAAAGGTATTAAAATTAGCTAAAGGTTATTTCGGTTCAAAACACACTTTATATAAAGTTGCAAACCAACAAGTAATGAAATCATTAATGTATGCTTATCGTGACCGTCGTCAAAAGAAACGCGACTTCCGTAAGCTATGGATTACTCGTATCAACGCAGCTGCTCGTATGAACGGTCTTTCTTACAGCCGTTTAATGCACGGACTTAAGCTAGCTGGTATCGAAGTAAACCGCAAAATGCTTGCTGACCTAGCTGTTAGCGATGAGAAAGCATTCGCAGAATTAGCAACTGTTGCAAAAAGCAACCTAAAATAAAATAGAAATGCGTAAGCGACTTGATCAGAAATGAGGAAACTGGCCGACTACAATCGCCACGTCCTGTGGCAACGTCGGCACTAGCACATCCTGTGCGTCGAAGACTTCGACTAAGAGGCGTATTTTGCCTCTGCCGGAGAGGTTGAAGTTTCCCGAATTTCTAGTCGCTGAAGCTAGACAATAAATAAGTTTAGGTAAAAAGGTTACTCCCGTTGTAAAATGAGAGTAACCTTTTTTGTTTGTTGATTTAGCTAACGGCCATAGAAATGGAATAACGACCATAGAATCAAAATATCGACCATAGAATTGAAATAATAGCCATAGAACAAAAATAATGACCATAGGGCGTAGTTTGCGCCCCAAAGGAGGGAAATCTAATGTACTCAATTCTAATAATCTATGTAATCCTAAATATTTATGGATTCCTACTTATGTATATCGACAAAAACAGAGCCAAGAATCATAAGTGGCGCATCTCAGAAAAACATATTTGGATTGTCGCTATTTTAGGCGGAGCTCTTGGAGAAACATTTGGTATGAAGCAATTTCGCCATAAGACAAAGCATAAACAATTTGTTATTCTCCTACCATTACTAACTATACTTACACTAGGTCTTTACATTTATATTTCCTTTAACTTGTCATAACAACTTGTACGATTGTATATGCTTAATTAGCACTTTTTCTTAGAATCTTATCGAAAGAGGTGAGTTGCTCATTTGGATGATACAATGACACTGTTGTTCGTTTTTATTGAATCCACTGGACTGCTGGCACCCGTTATTTTTATAGGGATACATCTTATCCGGCCGTTCTTTTTTATACCGGTGCCAGTCATATGTATCGTCGGAGGAATTTTGTTTGGGTCCGCTTTTGGAACAATCTATTCCCTAATAGGCTTAACCATGCTCAGCATTCTTTTTTATTTTTTATATAGGCAGGTTCCGAAGTTGTCAAAAAAAATAAATCTACTCAAGCAAAAATGGTTAGGCGACAAAGTGAATTTTACCATTGGGCAAATTGCAATCTTACGTCTTATTCCTGTTATTAATTTTCATCTTTTATCCTTATGTATCATCGATGTCACAAGAAACTTTCGAGAATATGCCAAAGGCTCCTTCATTTCAAATATCCCTGTAGCTCTTCTCTACACCGTTTTTGGTCAATTTATCCGTGAATTCTCTACAACTGTGATTCTCGCGATACTTCTTGCACTTACTCTCTTGTTCTATCTATTAAGAGAAAAACAAGTCATTATTAAATGGCATGAATTTTTTAATTCTAAAGCAGATAGGTCTTATCAATAAAATAAAAAACAGTCATGAAATCATCGTTCACGACTGTTTTCCTTTATGAGTTCTTTTATCGGGCTCTTCCAATCAATTTTAGCATGAGGATACACTTCACTAATTCTACGTTCAATGTACTGGAAATCTGTGTAGGTTAATCCCTTAAGATTGTCTTTTTTTGCCCAAACAAAGATGGAGACAACCTCAAACGATTTCTGTGTAGATCCTAAATATTTTTCCCCTTCAAATAAAACGCCCTTATACGTTAATAAAAAATTTTTATGGACATTTGCCTGGTCATCAAGCCAGTAAAATTCTCGTTTTTCTTGAGCGAGCTCAAGCTTCCTCTTTGGATTCAGAACGTACTTGAAGATCCGATATAATAAAAAAATGATTAAAAGTATGATGACAAAACGAATAAGTAGGACAAACATAAGGGGACTCCCTCCATTTTTAATCTGCCAACATATACGAATTACCTCCCCAAAAGGTTTCAAGTTATTAAAAATTTGTTATAATTTTTTCCTAGAGGAGGATTTTTACATGACATACAACTTAAAAGTAATGCTCCTAAACAAGGATGCAAGGCTTCCGTTGCAAGCAAATCCAGGTGATGCGGGCTTAGATTTATTCTCTGCCGAAGAAAAAATAATTAAACCAGGTGAAGCTGGGTTAATTAAGACGGGAATTAAAATAGAACTGCCACCTGGAACCGAAGCACAAGTTAGACCAAGAAGTGGCTTAGCACTTAAACATTCGGTAACAGTTTTAAATAGTCCTGGAACAATTGACGAGGGATACCGTGGGGAAATTGCGGTCATCTTAATTAATCATGGAAAAAATGACTTTGTAGTGGAAAAACAAATGCGGATTGCACAAATGGTGATTGCCGAAGTAGCTCAGGTAAACTTGCTGCAGGTTGAGGAAGTGACATCTTCTGAAAGAGGAGAAGGCGGATTTGGTTCAAGTGGGACGAAATAATATGGAGACAAAATTGCCCAATTGCCACTATTTTCTGTATAATGAAATGGTCAAATTAACGAAAGTTAGGTGTTGGGAAAATGGCAAAGCTTGATGAAACATTAACGATGCTAAAAGATCTTACCGATGCAAAGGGTATTCCTGGTAATGAACGAGAGCCTCGTGAAGTCATGAAAAAATACATAACTCCATATTCTGATGAAATTTCGTTCGATGGATTAGGAAGCTTAATTGCGAAAAAAGAAGGAAATGCAACAGGTCCGAAGATTATGATTTCTGGACATTTAGATGAAGTCGGTTTCATGGTAACACAGATTGATGAAAAAGGATTTTTACGTTTTCAAACAGTTGGTGGCTGGTGGTCACAGGTTATGCTTGCACAACGTGTAACCATTGTTACTAGTAAAGGGGATATTACCGGTGTAATTGGTTCAAAACCACCACATATTTTATCTGCTGATGCACGTAAGAAGCCTGTTGAAATCAAAGATATGTTCATCGATATTGGTGCAGCAAGTAGAGAGCAAGCCCTTGAATTTGGGGTGAAGCCTGGTGACCAAGTTGTCCCATATTTCGAATTCACAGTCATGAATAATGAAAAAATGCTACTTGCAAAAGCATGGGATAACCGTATTGGCTGTGCGATTGCAATCGATGTATTAAAGTATTTAAAAAATGAAGATCATCCAAACGTAGTATATGGAGTGGGTTCTGTTCAAGAAGAAGTTGGTCTTCGTGGTGCAAAAACGGCCGCTACAATGATCAAGCCTGATATTGCAATTGCCGTTGATGTTGGAATTGCAGGTGATACCCCTGGAATTTCAGAAAAAGAAGCATTGAGTAAAATGGGAGAAGGTCCGCAAATCATTTTATATGATGCTTCGATGGTTTCCCATAAAGGCCTGCGTGATTTTGTAGTGGGAGTAGCCGATGAAATGAATATTCCATATCAATTTGATGCGATTGCTGGTGGTGGAACGGATGCGGGAACCATTCACATTACCCTTGAAGGTGTCCCTTCTTTAGCAATTACAATCGCAACACGCTATATTCATTCACATGCCGGTATTCTTCACCGTGATGATTATGAAAATGCTGTGAAACTAATTGCTGAAGTAATTAAACGATTAGATGAAAAAACAGTAAATCAAATCAAATACGATTGATAATCAAATACGCCTTGGCGTATTTGCGCCCGATTTTTTAGGCCCACACG
>NZ_JBALOP010000007.1:28165-36068 GCF_036962685.1 Bacillus sp. JJ1566
TTCCTCTGAAAAATCGTGGCATCCGCCGGAGGCTTTAACTTTATTCGGCAGGAACTTCTGCTGAATAAAGTAAAAAGCCGATGGTTTATATGTCATCGGCTTTCCTAATTATTGCTTTAATCCTTGCTCTAAAGTAGAGAGCATCTCTTGTTTATCCTCTTGGCTTGCATTTTGCCAAATGACTTCAAATAATACTCCTAATCCCGGAAGCATTTTTTCTTCTCCGCTTTGGATTGCATCTACAATTGTATCTTGCAATTCAGCCTGGGAATTACCCGCGACATTGTGCTTAACAGCATGTCTTAAATTTAAATTCATTCACATGCACACCTTTCCTATGTAACTTTTCTTTAGTATCTTTTACGTTATCTGCCTTTTTTATGTACATTCCATAGGATATAATGGAAAAAGAATCACTAAAAAGGAGCAATTAGGACGTTGAAGCGAATTGAATCAAATAAAAATCCACAAATCAAACAATGGAAAAAACTACATACGAAAAAAGAACGTGATACATCTGGAACTTTTATGATTGAAGGATTTCATTTAGTGGAAGAAGCTCTTAAAAGTGATGTAATCATAAAAGAATTGATCATAAGCGAAACGATAGACATCCCATCAAGCTGGAATGTAGATAATCGATCTATCACGATTGTGACAGAAAAAATTATGAAAGAAATTAGCGATATGGACACTTCACAAGGAGTCGCTGCGATTTGTGAACAGTATTCTGCAAAAAAGGGTGGGAGATTCTCTAAGTTGTTATTAGTAGATGCTGTACAGGATCCTGGTAATTTAGGAACAATGATTCGTACTGCTGATGCAGCAGGTATAGACGCTGTGATTATTGGTGATGGAAGCGTTGATGTCTATAATTCAAAAGTGGTTCGTTCTACACAGGGCTCAATTTTTCATATACCTATTGTAAAAGCGAATTTACATGAAATGATGGATCATCTTAAACAAGATGGTATTAAAATTTATGGGACATCTTTAAGGAATGCAGTTGACTATAAACAAGCTATTGCGGACAGTTCCTTTGCTTTAATTGTTGGAAATGAAGGCAACGGGGTAGATCCTGAATTACTAGAAAAAACAGACCAAAATTTATACATTCCAATCTACGGAAAAAGCGAGTCTTTAAATGTTGCTGTAGCAGCGGGGATTTTACTTTATCATTTGCGGTAAAGAGGGGGAAGTAAAATAAACGACTATTTCGGGGGTTCAATTGTAGGTGAACCGTTTCATTGGTTATCTTTTTCGCATGTTGTGATGCTGGGCTTGCTTTTAATTTCGGGAACTCTGTTATTTCTTTTTAGAGCTAGACCCACTAAAGGAAAGATCGCAATTCGTTATACTTTGGCATTCTTTTTATTGGGCAGTGAGCTATCTCTCTATATTTGGTATTTGTATACTGGGGTATGGGACCCAATTGATTCCCTGCCATTTCAGCTTTGCTCGATTTCATTATTTTTAAGTATCATCATGCTGTTAACGCGAAGCTATTTTTTATTTGAAGTAACTTACTTTTTAGGTATAGGTGGCGCATTACAAGCAATGCTTACACCAGAGCTTGCTTATGACTTTCCGCATTATCGCTATTTTCACTTTTTTCTAGCTCATATTGCGATTATACTAGCAAGCTTGTACATGCTTTGGTACGAAAATTGTAGACCTACTTTCAAATCCATTTGGAAGGCCTTTGCGGGATTAAACGTAATCGCCTTAGTCGTCTTTTTCATCAACAAAGCAACTGGTGGAAACTATATGTTTCTCGCACACAAACCTATAAACCCAAGTCTAATCGACCTACTCGGACCGTACCCATGGTATATGTTATCCTTAGAAATTGTCGCCTTAGTCATGTTTTTTATCCTCTATCTCCCATTTGTACGAAAAAAGAAATAAATTGGGTTTGATTTGCGTAACGAAGATACGTATAATATAATCTATATGCTTTACATATAGGTTAAAAACAATGATTGAGACTAGTACCTTTCCACTCACTATTCAGGAAGAAAATGCCGTGACTGCAAGCATTTTTATAGAAGAAGAAAGTGAATTCACCTCTTGAGTTGGCACTTAGACCGTCTTTACATAGACGTAAAGGTGTACCGGCATTTGCCGTTATCAAAACGAAGTGAACAATTATGATGCCGTAATTGTTAACAAGGGTGGTACCGCGAATCTAAACCTCGTCCCTTTTTTGGGATTGAGGTTTTTTATTTTGTCTTATTGTCTAGCTCCAGGTGCCATCGGCTCGAGGTCACAAGCCAATCACTTCGGAAGGCAAAAAGCGCCTTCTGTCAGTGCTCATCTTGTGCTTGTCGCCGATGAACGGGCACCTTGCGCTTTTCTAAGAAAAAGGAGGAAAAACCATGCAAGAAAGATTACTTGAGCTGAAAGAAGAAGCTCTTGCAAAAGTAGAAGCTGCAACGAATCTTAAAGAATTAAATGATATTCGTGTTGCTTATTTAGGTAAAAAAGGACCTATCACAGAAGTACTAAGAGGAATGGGCAAGCTTTCTGCAGAAGAGCGCCCAAAAATGGGAGCACTTGTCAATGAAGTGAGAGAGCAAATCACAGAAAAATTAACAGCAAAACAAGAACTTCTTGAAAAAGAAGAAGTCGAACGAAAATTAGCTACTGAAACAATCGATGTCACACTTCCAGGTAGACCCGTTAAGGTAGGGGGACCTCACCCACTTACTAAAGTAATTGAAGAAATTGAGGATTTATTCCTTGGCATGGGTTATTCAATTGCGGAGGGACCTGAAGTAGAGAAGGATTATTACAATTTCGAAGCTTTAAATTTACCAAAGGACCACCCGGCAAGAGATATGCAGGATTCATTTTATATCACAGAGGATATTCTCCTTCGTACACAAACTTCCCCTGTTCAAGCAAGAACAATGGAAAAGCATGAAGGAAAAGGACCTGTAAAAATTATTTGTCCAGGTAAGGTATACCGTCGCGATAATGATGATGCGACCCACTCTCACCAATTCACGCAAATTGAAGGATTGGTTGTCGATGAGAACATTCGCATGAGCGATCTTAAGGGTACTTTAAATATTTTTGCGAAGAAAATGTTTGGTGAAGACCGTGAAATACGTCTCCGCCCAAGCTTTTTCCCATTCACTGAACCTTCCGTAGAGATGGATATCTCTTGCTTTAAATGTGGCGGGGATGGCTGTAATGTATGTAAGAAAACAGGCTGGATTGAAATTTTAGGTGCGGGTATGGTACATCCAAATGTACTTGAAATGTCTGGCTTTGATTCAAAGAAATATACAGGATTTGCGTTTGGTATGGGCCCAGAGCGTATCGCAATGTTGAAATATGGAATTGATGATATTCGTCATTTATACACAAATGATAATCGTTTCATCAAACAATTTAATCGGGCTTAAGGAGGGAGTAAGAGAATGTTTGTTTCGTATAAATGGTTGCAGGAATACGTTGATTTATCAGGTGTAACTGCAGAAGACTTAGCAGAAAAAATCACTAGAAGTGGAATTGAAGTTGAAGGTGTCGATCATTTAGGTGAAGGCATTAGCGGGATTGTGGTCGGTCACGTTTTAGAATGTGAACAGCATCCAAACGCTGACAAATTGAATAAATGTCTTGTTGATTTAGGTGAAGATGAGCCTGTTCAAATTATTTGTGGAGCACCGAACGTTGCAAAGGGACAAAAGGTTGTAGTTGCAAAGGTAGGAGCTGTCTTACCAGGCAATTTTAAAATTAAAAAGGCAAAGCTTCGTGGCGAAGAATCAAATGGAATGATTTGTTCTCTTCAAGAGCTTGGCATTGAATCAAAGCTTGTTTCAAAGGAGTACGCTGAAGGAATCTTTGTATTCCCACATGATGTAGAGCCAGGAGCGGACGCACTTGCTCTATTAAATCTTGATGATAAAGTTCTTGAACTAGGACTAACACCAAATCGTGCTGATGCTATGAGTATGATGGGGGTTGCTTATGAGGTCGCGGCTATTTTAGGAAAAGACTTAAAACTTCCACAGCCAAAAGTGAAAACCTCAGAGGAAAAAGCGGAAGATTACATTTCGATCTCAGTAGATGCGAAGGAAGACAATCCATTATATGTGGCACGAGTAGTGAAAGATGTAAAAATTGGTCCATCACCATTATGGCTTCAAACCCGCCTAATGGCAGAAGGTATTCGTCCACATAATAATGTTGTCGATATTACAAATTATATTTTATTAGAATATGGTCAGCCATTACATGCGTTTGACTATAATCGTCTAGGTTCTAAAGAAATTCTTATAAGACGTGCGAAAAACGGTGAAAAGATTACGACACTAGATAATGCAGAGCGTACATTAACCGATGAGCATCTCGTGATTACAAATGGAACAGTTCCGGTGGCACTTGCGGGAGTCATGGGTGGAGCTAATTCTGAAGTGAAAAATGACACAACAACTGTATTAATCGAGTCTGCTTATTTTACAGGCAGCACAATCCGTAAATCATCTAAAGATCATGGCTTACGCAGTGAGGCTAGTGCTCGTTTTGAAAAAGGAATTGATCCAAACCGCACTCGAGAAGCAGCAGACCGTGCGGCTGAGCTAATGGCAGAGCTTGCTGGTGGTATTGTGCTTAATGGTGTGGTAGCAGTTGACACTCTCGATATTCAACCAGTAAATGTATCCGTATCACTTGAGAGAATCAATAAAGTGTTAGGAACTGAAATTACTAAAGAAAAAGTAGAAGAGATTTTTACAAACCTAAAATTCACATTTACTGTGGATAACGGCGCATTTCATGTTACTGCACCTACACGCAGACCTGACATTACAATTGAAGAAGATTTAATCGAGGAAGTTGCAAGGCTTTATGGATATGATGAATTACCAACAACACTTCCTATTGGAGAATCAAACCCAGGAAGATTAACGGACTATCAAGCAAAGCGCCGTCTAGTTAGAAGATATTTAGAAGGTGTTGGCTTATACCAAAGCATCACATACTCACTAACAAGTGCTGAAAAAGTAAGTAAATACGCACTCGAACTAAGTGAGCCAATCCGTCTAGCAATGCCAATGAGTGAGGAACGCAGTCAATTAAGATTAAGCATTCTTCCACATTTATTAGAGGTTGTTTCACATGATTTAGCTCGTCAAATTGATAGTGTGGCTACTTACGAAACGGGCTCTGTCTTCATTACTAGACCAAACCAAGAACTGCCAGAAGAAAAAGAACACTTAGCAATTGCCCTAACTGGCTCATGGTTATCACCGACATGGCAGGGTGAGAAAAAAGCTGTGGACTTCTATGTGGTGAAAGGAATTTTAGAAGGGCTATTTGAAAAGCTTGGGCTTGAAAACAGAACTTCATTCCTACAAGCAAGAGTAGAAGGTATGCACCCTGGTCGCACAGCTGCTGTGTTATTAGATAACAAAGAAATTGGGTTTATTGGTCAAATTCATCCAAATGTTCAAAAGGACTTAGATTTAACTCCAACTTATGTAGTTGAGTTATCATTAAAGGATGTTTTAGAAGCAGATGTAGAAGAAATACTCTATCAACCAATTCCACGATTCCCTTCTATGACTCGTGACATTGCACTTGTTGTGGAAAGTGGAGTGGCTGCTGGTGATATGAAACAGGTTATTATTGAAGCGGGTGGCAAGCTGCTTCGTGATGTTACAATCTTTGACCTTTATGAAGGAGAGCGTATGGAGCCTGGTAAAAAATCAGTTGCATACTCAATCAAGTATTTTGATCCAGAGCGCACCTTAACTGAAGAAGAAGTAACAAAAGCACATGAAAAAGTTCTAAAAGCTGTTGCTGAAAAATTCAATGCAACATTGCGTTCATAAAAAAATGGAGTGGGTTCATACCCACTCCATTCTTTATACTCTAGCTATTTTCTTTGCTTTTTCCGTATTCGCAAAATGAACCTTCGTAAAACTGCGCAATGCTCCTAAACCTAGCTTTTTGATAAGTTTTGCTGCAACTACATCAACTTGAGCGCCGGCTCCTTTTTTTAACTCTAAACCGGCTTTTTCACTTAATTTGTCAAATTCTTTTATAAATGAATATCTCGCAATAATTGATGCAGCAGCAACTGAAAGATGAACTCCTTCTGCCTTCGTACTGAAATACACATGATCCTTAATGATTTCCTTTTGACCAGATAAATGCTTGAAATACACATCAGGAACAGCAAACTGATCGATTAAAATACCGTCAGGAGTTGTGGGTGCAATCTTTCTAAGCACATGCCCAATTGCTTGATTATGCAGCATTGCCTTCATTTTACCCTGTGTCATGCCTTTTGCTTGGAGTTCGTTGTATTTTTCATTATGTAAAATTAACAGGCTATATGGTATTACATGAATGATTGATTCTGCAATTTCGCAAATTTGTTTATCATTTAAATCCTTGGAATCTTTAACTCCAAGCTCCTTAAGTATAGCGAACTTATCACTTGAAACATAAGCGGCAACGACTGTCATTGGTCCAAAATAATCACCAGTTCCGACTTCATCAGAACCGACCATTGATAATGTTCCGATATTGGGTGGTAAGCCATTGTTTTTTGCAACAACTGATTTCTTTGTAGCTGTTGTTTTAGTAGGTGCTTCTGAGTTACCCCATTTTTTAGACTCCGCTGAAGCATTATTTCCTTGGAACAATACTTTTCCTGACTTATAAGCCGTTATCGTACAACCGGAAGGTTTTGCAACAAACACCCCTCCCTGTGGAACCTTATCTTGCAATTGACTCTTATAATGCGTCTTCATTTTTTCAATGGTACCGGGGGTACACTTTAAGACAGTATTAGACAAAAATAACATCCCCTACTTACTATTTTATACAAGATTGGATAAAATTCATTATAATCTATCATAACGTTTGTTGAGATTTCTTTCCATAAATATCATGTTCATGGTATTATTATTTGTAGGATTGACTAGAATGGAGGCCAACTACTTGTCACAGCCACAAAAAACAAGAACAACTGTAGATATATATGGACAGCAATATTCGATTGTAGGGTCTGAGAGCACAAGCCATATACGCCTTGTGGCCTCAATTGTTGATGATAAAATGAGAGAAATTAGTAATAAAAATACAACACTTGATATTAATAAACTAGCAGTATTAACAGCCGTTAATATTGTTCATGAACATTTAAAGCTTAAAGAAGATTATGAAGAGCTTGAAAAACGTTTAGAACAAGCAAAAAATGAAAAGGATTGACGTGATATGTTCGATTTAGTCTTAATAATCATCCTTTTAATGGGATTTTTAATTGGTTTGAGAAGAGGATTTATCCTTCAAATCGTTCATCTTACTGGATTTATTGTTGCATTTATCGTTGCATACCTCTATTATGATGAACTTATGCCAAAATTAATATTATGGATTCCATATCCAACATTCGGTGACGCCGATACCATGAAGTTTTTATTTGATAGTACGAATTTAGAAACATCTTATTATCGTGCAATTGCCTTCGCCATTATCTTCTTTGCAACAAAGTTCCTATGGCAAATCATTGGGTCGATGCTAGATTTCCTTGCAAATCTACCAATTTTAAAACAGATTAATGGTTGGGCTGGAGGTCTACTAGGATTTGTTGAAGTTTATTTAATTGTTTTTATTGTGCTTTATATTGGAGCACTACTACCAGTAGAAATCGTTCAGTCAAATCTCAACGATTCCTTTATGGCTAAAATGATTGTCCAACACACCCCGTTCTTCACTGGGAAGATCAAGGATATGTGGATTTAACTTCTCTCTTGCAGGGAAGTTTTTTTTATGAAAGACTATTAACCCACAATTAGTGACTTTTTTGCAAAAAATCTGTATCATTTTGGATAGAACAAATACGCCTTGGCGTATTTGCGCCCGATTTTTTTGGCCCACACGA
>NZ_JBALOP010000007.1:36095-43753 GCF_036962685.1 Bacillus sp. JJ1566
CCACAGGAAGTGGCGTTCTCAGTCTTTGATCTTATGATCGAAAAATTACTATTTAAAAATCGTGGCATCCGCCGGAGGCTAATTTTATTTAGTCGGGGTTTAAACCCCGACTAAATAAAATAAATCGTATGGAATATAGGTAGGTGGTAATTATGACAGTTAATAAAAAAGATGTTATTCGTCTTTTAGAAACAATTGCAATCTATATGGAACTAAAAGGGGACAACCCATTTAAAATATCAGCCTTTCGAAAAGCTGCAGCTGCCCTTGAAAATGATGATCGAAGTTTATCGACAATCGAGGACTTCACAACATTACCTGGTATTGGCAAGGGCACAGCATCGGTGATTATAGAATACATCGATACCGAACAATCAACAGTTTTAAATGAATTAAAAGAAAAGGTCCCTGAAGGCCTTATCCCCTTACTTAACCTGCCAGGTCTCGGTGGCAAAAAAATAGCCAAGCTCTATAAGGAACTAGGTATTGAGGATATGGAAATGCTAAAACAAGCATGCCTAAATGAAAAAATTCAAAATCTAGCAGGCTTCGGAAAGAAAACAGAAGAGAAGATACTGGCTGCAATCGAGGAATATGGCAAACGACCAGACCGCTTGCCGATTGCTTTAATGCTAGCGCTCGCTGAAGAAATCGAAAAGCAGCTAAGTGCAATGGTTGGGATCATGAAATTCTCCCGTGCGGGCAGCCTTCGCCGGATGAGGGAAACAATTAAGGACCTTGATTTTATTATTGCAACAAACGATCCTGAAACAGTGCGAGACCAGCTTTTACAGTTAAACGGTATTAATGGAATTATTGCAAGCGGCGATACAAAGGTTTCCGTACAAATATCATATAGCTACGATATTTCGGTTGATTTCCGTCTTGTGAAACCTCATGAATTTGCCACGACCCTGCATCATTTTACTGGTAGTAAAGACCATAATGTGAGAATGAGGCAATTAGCAAAAGAACGTGGTGAAAAAATAAGTGAGTATGGCGTTGAAAATAGTGATACTGGTGAAATAAAAACCTTTGAAACCGAGGAAGAATTCTATCATTACTTTGGACTAACCTTTATCCCACCAGAGCTTAGAGAGGATGGTTCTGAGGTAGAGGCATTCCAAAGGGAAGTTGAACATATTCAGCTTGAAGATATAAAAGGTGACCTCCATATGCATACATCATGGAGTGATGGAGCTTTCACCATCGAAGAAATGGTGGAGGCATGCAGGAAAAAAGGATATCGTTATATGGCGATTACGGATCATTCACAATACTTGCGTGTGGCAAACGGGCTTACAGCTGAACGATTACTAGAGCAACACAAAGAAATTAAAAGACTAAATGAAAAATATGATGATTTTACAATCTTTACAGGTGTTGAAATGGATATCCTACCTGATGGTAGACTTGATTATGATGACGAGATTATCAGGGAAGTTGATGTGGTGATTGCATCGATTCATTCAAGCTTTTCGCAGCCAAGGGAGAAAATCATGCAACGCTTAAAAAACGCTTTAGAAAATCTACATGTAGATATCATTGCACACCCTACAGGAAGGATAATTGGGCGTAGAAATGGATATGACGTAGATGTAGATATGTTAATTGAATTAGCAAAAGAAACGAATACAGTTTTAGAATTAAATGCAAATTTGAATAGGTTGGACCTTTCTTCTGAATATATTAAAAAGGCACAGGAGAAGGGCGTAAAATTAGTCATAAACACAGATGCCCATAATATGGACATGCTAGAGGATATGGGATATGGCGTATCCGCTGCTATAAAAGGGTGGATCAAAAAAGAAAATATCATTAATACATGGGATAAAGATGAGCTAATTGGATATCTAAAGCGTAATTTATAGGATAAAGGTTGGTAGCGCAGAAGGGAGTTACAGCATGCAACCAAGGGTTTTAAGGGTATTAGAGTTTGATAAAGTAAAGGAGCAGCTAAAACAGCATGTCTCCTCCTCATTAGGAAGAGAAAAGGTAGATAAAATGACTCCATCCACAAATGTAGAGGAGGTTATTTTTCTACAGGAGCAAACAGATGAAGCTGCAAAGGTATTGCGTTTAAAAGGAAATGTTCCACTAGGTGGATTAACAGATATTAGAGCCTCCATAAAACGTGCTAGCATCGGTGGAGCTCTTAATACAATGGAGCTATTAGACATTGCAGGCACGATTTATGCGGGTCGTCAAATGAAGAAATTTATTGAAGGTATGATTGAGGATGATATTTGTCTACCAATTCTTGGGGAACTCGTTACAAGCATTACTCCCCTATTTGAACTTGAGCAAGAAATAAAAAACTGTATTGATGATAATGGAGTTGTCATGGACGGAGCGAGTGACAAATTACGTGGAATTCGTCAGCAGCTCCGCAGCAGTGAAGCAAGAATTAGGGAAAAGCTTGAGCATATTATTCGTTCATCATCTGCCGGGAAAACACTATCGGATGCCATTATTACAATACGAAATGATCGCTATGTAATCCCTGTAAAACAAGAATATCGCGGGACATATGGCGGAATTGTTCATGACCAATCCTCATCAGGTGCTACATTATTTATAGAACCACAATCAGTGGTCGAACTAAATAATGTACTGCAAGAGGCAAGGGTAAGGGAAAAACAAGAAATTGATCGCATTTTATTGGAACTATCAAATGAGGTTGCTGCCGAAGCAGAATCACTCTATCATAACGTGGAGACACTTGGAGAGCTTGATTTCATGTTCACAAAAGCGGGCTACAGTAAAAAGGTCAAAGGTTCGAAACCGAAGATTAATGGAAATGGCTATGTCTTAATTAAAAAGGGGCGCCATCCTTTAATAGATCCACAAGAAGTAGTTCCAAATGATATTGAACTTGGTAAGGACTATACATCAATTGTTATTACTGGGCCAAATACAGGTGGTAAAACCGTCGCGATAAAAACAATCGGTTTATTAACGATTATGGCACAATCAGGACTGCAAATTCCGGCACAGGAAGAGTCAGAAATTGCTGTTTTTGAATCCGTATATGCTGATATTGGGGATGAGCAATCTATTGAACAAAGCTTAAGTACATTTTCATCCCATATGGTAAATATTGTGGATATTTTAAAGCGTGTCGATGCAAACAGCCTAGTTCTTTTTGATGAATTAGGAGCAGGAACCGATCCACAAGAAGGGGCTGCACTTGCAATCTCAATCCTTGATGAAGTCAGAACCAGAGGTGCTAGGGTAATAGCAACAACCCATTACCCAGAGTTAAAAGCGTATGGTTACAATCGAGAAGGAGTAATTAATGCAAGTGTCGAATTTGATATTGAAACGTTGAGTCCAACTTATAAGCTATTAATTGGGGTCCCAGGTCGAAGTAATGCATTTGAAATTTCGAAACGTCTTGGACTTTCAGATACCATTATTAGCTTAGCAAAAAGTCATATTAGTTCTGAAACGAACACAGTTGAAAATATGATTGCCTCCTTGGAAAAAAGTAAAAAGGATGCAGAGCAGGAGCTTGGTGAAGCAGAAGATATCCGCAAACAAGCTGAAAACCTTCATAAGCAGCTTCAAGAGCAAATCATCAAATTTAATGAACAGCGTGATAAATTATTTGAAAAAGCAGAACAAAAAGCAGCAGAAACAATTAATGAGGCAAAAGCTGAGGCAGAAGAAGTCATTCGTGATTTACGTAAAATGAAGCTTGAGCAACAATCGCTTGTAAAAGAACACCATTTAATTGATGCAAAAAAACGCTTGGAAAATGCTGTGCCAAAGCTTACAGATAAAACGAATAAACAATCTGTCGCTACGAAAATGATGAGGAAACTTGTTCCTGGTGACGAAGTGAAGGTGATTAGCCTAAATCAAAAGGGACATCTAATCGACAAGGCAGGAAATAATGAATGGCAGGTCCAAATCGGGATCTTAAAGATGAAGGTAAAAGAAAAAGATATCGAGTTTGTAAGCAGTCCGAAACCAGTGGAAACAAAACCGCTCGCAACAGTAAGAGGAAAAGATTATCATGTGAGTCTTGAGCTTGACTTACGGGGAGAACGTTTTGAAAATGCATTATTAAGAGTGGAAAAATACATTGATGACGCATTGCTTGCAGGGTATCCACGAGTTTCCATTATCCATGGAAAAGGAACGGGTGCTTTAAGGCA
The DNA here is from genome assembly GCF_036962685.1 of Bacillus sp. JJ1566. Lineage (NCBI taxonomy): Bacteria > Bacillati > Bacillota > Bacilli > Caryophanales > Bacillaceae > Bacillus > Bacillus sp. JJ1566. The sequence goes on from NZ_JBALOP010000007.1 coordinate 40,259, forward strand.
AGGTGTTCAAGAATACCTGAAAAATCACCGCTCTGTAAAATCAACAAGATTCGGGGAAGCCGGAGAAGGTGGAACAGGCGTCACAGTTGTAGAACTAAAATAAACATAAATTGCAGTGTAATCCTCTAATAGGGAGAGAAGATGATGGATAAATTTTGGGATAATGAATATGTGTTAACAGCTGCTAATTACAGTGTCGTCATACTGTGTATGGTTCTGTTTATGGCCATATTTGAATTGGTTACCAAATACAAGAATTGGGAAGAAATCCAAAATGGTAACCTATCAGTCGCAATGGCTACCGGAGGAAAAATCTTCGGAATCGCAAATATATTCCGCTATTCCATCCAAAATCATGACTCATTATTCGTCATGATTGGCTGGGGCGTATTTGGTTTCTTCCTCCTGCTAATTGGCTACTTTATTTTTGAGTTCTTAACTCCAAAGTTCAACATCGATGTTGAAATACAACAAGATAATCGCGCAGTAGGGCTCATATCCATGATTATTTCAGTGGGACTCTCTTATGTAATCGGCGCAGGGATTGGAAATGGTGGTTTTTAAATATGGAAAAGCTAGCGAAAATTTTGTTAGTTGTAAGTGGAATATTTGTGATTGTCGGAATACTGTATCTAGTTTTATAGGCATAAGGGCTGATTGGAAAATCCAACAGCCCTATTTATTTGTCTACAGTACGACGTAAAACAGCAACAACAATTCATGAATGTAATTGTCACGGAATAATCATTATACTATAATGAAAACAAATGGTTTGAATTTTCAAACTGGATTCTGAATACGTCTTCGTATTCAATGCATTAAATTTATAAGGGAGGTTATCAGATGGAGTTAGAAAGACCGTGGTTAGCCAATTATCCGAAGGAAATTCCACATGAACTTGAATACGAAAGCATTTCGATTCAAACGTATTTGAAACGAACGGCAAATGAATTTCCACAAAAAGTTGCAGTTCATTTTCAAGGAAAAGAATTAACTTTCTCGCAAGTGTACGAAGAATCTTTAAAGCTTGCAAACTATTTAGTGGATCAAGGCATCAAAAAAGGAGACCGAATTGCCATCATGTTGCCTAACTGCCCACAGGGTGTTATTGCCTATTACGGTGTATTATTTTCTGGTGCAATTGTTGTCCAAACGAATCCATTGTACACAGAAAGAGAACTTGAATATCATCTAAAGGATTCTGGTTCAAAAGCAATCATTACATTAGATATCCTTTTTCCACGCGTCTCAAAAGTGAAAGCGCTAACACAACTCGAGCATATTATTGTAACAGAGATTAAGGACTATCTACCTTTCCCGAAAAATTTGATTTATCCTTACATTCAAAAGAAGCAATATGGTATTGTTGTTAAAGTTGAACATGAGGGAACGAATCATTTGCTTAGGGAAATTATTAGAAATTCGGAAGCAAAAGAAATCGATATTGAGATTGATCCCGAAGAAGACATTGCATTGTTACAATATACCGGAGGGACAACAGGTTTTCCAAAGGGTGTCATGCTAACACATCGAAATTTAGTAGCCAATACAATTATGTGTTCAAAATGGATGTATAAATGTAAAAAAGGAGAAGAGTCTGTATTAGCCATTCTGCCATTTTTCCATGTATACGGAATGACTACAGTGTTAAATCTCTCGATTATGATGGCATCGAAAATGATCTTAATGCCAAAATTCGATGTAGGTGCCACATTAAAAACGATTCATAAGCAAAAGCCCACTTTATTCCCTGGGGCACCAACGATGTACATCGGCTTATTAAATCATCCTGACCTTAATAAATATGATTTATCTTCGATTGATTCTTGTATTAGTGGTTCAGCAGCATTGCCACTTGAAGTTCAGGAACAATTTGAAAAAGTAACCGGTGGAAAGCTTGTAGAAGGCTATGGTTTGTCAGAAGCCTCCCCTGTAACACATGCAAATTTACTTTGGGGACGTCGTGTAAATGGTAGTATTGGATTACCATGGCCAGACACAGATGCAGCAGTGCTGTCAATGGAAACAGGTCAGCCTGCAGACTTCGGAGAAATTGGAGAAATTGCGGTAAAAGGTCCTCAGGTGATGAGAGGATATTGGAACAAACCTGAGGAGACAGAGGCGACATTCCGCGACGGCTGGTTATTAACAGGTGACTTAGGTTATATGGATGAGGACGGATACTTCTATGTGGTAGATCGGAAAAAGGATATGATCATTGCCGGTGGATTTAACATTTATCCAAGAGAAGTTGAGGAAGTCCTTTTTGAACATGAAAAGATTCAAGAGGCGGTTGTTGCAGGAATTCCTGATCCATATCGTGGTGAAACTGTAAAGGCATACGTTGTTTTAAAAGAAGGTCAGCAATGTACGGAAGAAGAGCTTGACACCCATTGCCGCAAACATCTAGCTGCTTATAAAGCTCCTAGAGTGTATGAATTTAGAAAAGAATTACCTAAAACGATTGTAGGAAAAGTACTACGACGAGTATTAGTGGATGAAGAAAAGGAAAAACTAACAAAAATCAATTAAGAATTAGGATCGATCAGCTCTAAAGGCATCTATGCTTGAACATAAGATTTATGTGGAGCCAAAGACGCGTGCCTAAGGCTCTTTTTTTCTTTAATAAAAAGAGCAAATTAGGAATTAGTCAATATGATAAGATAATCTTGACAGTTGCTTTATTTAGCTTTACTATAGGATTATGAATGATTATTCATTCATTTTTTCTGAAAGGAAGTAAAATCTTGAAAAAAACTAAACCTAAATACAAGCAAATCATAGACGCGGCGGTTGTTGTCATAGCAGAAAATGGATATCATCAATCACAGGTCTCAAGAATCGCTAAACAAGCAGGCGTTGCAGACGGTACGATTTATCTTTATTTTAAAAATAAAGAAGATATACTTGTGTCTTTATTCCATGAAAAAATGGGAGAGTTTATCGAAAAAATTGAAGCTGAAATAGCAGGAAAATCGAGTGCAGTGGAGAAGTTATTAACATTAGTAGAAAAGCATTTTGAGCTTTTATCTGCTGACCATCACCTTGCAATCGTTACACAGCTTGAATTGAGACAATCAAATAAAGAATTACGTCACCGAATTAATGAAGTCCTAAAAGGATACTTAAGCACAATCGACGCCATTATCCAATTTGGGAAGGATAACGGTGAGTTTAATCCAAATCTTGATGTGCGATTGGCAAGACAAATGATATTTGGTTCAATCGATGAAACAGCAACCACTTGGGTCATGAACGAACAAAAGTATGATTTGCCAACATTGGCAAAAGACGTTCATGCTCTATTAGTAAATGGTTGTGGGAAGACACACCTCTAGTTATTAACTTTATTCAGCAGGGGTCCAGTACCAAAATACAATAAGGATAAACAACATGCTTTGGGGTTCAAACCTTGGCTGAATAAAGTTAAAGCCTCCGGCGGATGCCACGATTTTTCAAAGGAAATTTTTCAGCAATAACTGGCACTAAGCCCTC